>JBCBZW010000187.1 GCA_039815145.1 Pseudomonadota bacterium | reverse complement strand
GGCCTGGTTCAATGCCCAGGTGGATCGCCAGAACGGTTACCTCGATGAGGCGATCACCCAGCTCGAAGCGATCGTGGAGACGCGCTTCGCGCAGGCCCGGTCGCGCGGCTTCGACTTCGCCTCGGACTACCGCGTGCTCAACGAGCTCGGCCTCACCCACTACGAGCGGGCGCGCGCCTCGCGCGGCGAGGGGCAGCGGGCGCGACGGGAGGCGGATCTCGAGGCGGCGCGGCGCTGGTACTCGGCCACCCTGGCCCTGGATCCTGAGAACCTCAGCGCCCACTACGGCCTAGCCCAGGTGTTCGCCGCCTTGGGGTTGACCCCCGAGGCCGACTATCATCGGGCGCAACATGCCCGATACAAACCTGACGACAACGCGGCTGACCTGGCCATCGCCGCCGCTCGCCGCGCCTACCCGCAGGCCGCACGTGCCGCGGACGACACGGTGATCTACCCGCTAGAAGCGCCGCGGTCCACGCGCCGATGAGCGATCGGCCGCCGGCCAGTCAGGGCGACCAGGTCATCGGTCGCGCCCTGAAGGTATCCCTGGCCTTCGCCCTCGTCGGCGTGGTGCTGGTGGCGGGCGCCTTCTGGGTGCTGCGCACGGATACGGGGGGCGATGATCTCGTCGGGGGTGCGCAGCCCGCACCGGCCCAGGCCGTGGTCGAGGAGACCCGGGCCACCGTGCCACGCTTCGTGGACATCACCCAGGCGGCCGGCATCGATGCCCTCCACAGGAGCGGTGCGGCCGGCGACAGCCTGCTCCCGGAGACCATGGGCGGCGGCGTGGCCTTCTTCGATGCCGATGACGACGGCGATCCCGATCTGCTGCTGGTGACGGGCGGCACCTTGCCCGGCGTAGAGCCCGCGTCGACCGCGCCCGGCCTCGCCTTCTACCTGAACGACGGCACCGGGCAGTTCACGCCCGTCGACCCGCAGGAGAGCGGCCTCGGCGGCAGCTTCTACGGCATGGGCGTCGCCACCGGCGACTACGATGGCGATGGCCGCATCGACGTCTACGTGACCGCCGTCGGGCCCAACCGCCTCTACCGCAACCTCGGCGAGGGCCGCTTCGAGGAGGTCACGTCGCGAGCGGCTGTGGCGGGTGCGGACGATGCCTGGAGCAGCAGCGCCGTCTTCGCCGATGTTGATCGCGACAACGACTTGGATCTGTTCGTGGTCAACTACGTGGCCTGGTCCCGCGAGATCGACTTCGAGGTGGACTACCGCCTGGCCGGCATCGGCCGCGCCTACGGCCCGCCGACCAACTACCCCGGCAGCGCCAGCTACCTGTTCCGCAACGAGGGTGACGGCACCTTCACCGACGTCTCGGAAGAAGCCGGCGTGGTGGTGCTCAACCCCGCCACGGACGCGCCGAGCGGCAAGGGCTTGGCCGTGCTCGCGATGGACGTGAACGAGGACGGTTGGGTGGACCTGCTCGTGGCCAACGACACGGTGGGCAACTACCTGCTCCTCGGCGACGGCGACGGCACCTTCACGGAGGTCGGCACCACGGCGGGACTCGCCTTCGACAACACCGGCACGGCGACCGGTGCCATGGGCATGGACGCGGCCTGGTACGACGACGGTCAGACCCTCGGCGTGGCCGTGGGTAACTTCGCCAACGAGATGTCCTCCTACTACGTGACCGAGCTCGCCGCATCGACGGGGGCGGGCGAGGTGCACCCAGTGCCCGTCTTCACCGACGAGGCGGCGATCAGCGGCATCGGCGCGCCGAGCCGGCGCGCGCTCACCTTCGGTCTGCTGTTCTTCGACTACGACCTGGACGGCCACCAGGACCTGCTGCAGGTGAACGGCCACGTGGAGGACGAGATCAACATCGTGCAGCCGAGCCAGCAGTACGCGCAGCCAGCGCAGCTCTTCTGGCGCTGCGCCGTGAGCGATTGCGCGCGCCCCTTCGTGGCCCTGGAGACGGCGCAGCTGGGGGCCCTCGCCGGGCCGCGCGTGGGGCGCGGCGCCGCGCATGCGGACATCGATGGCGACGGCGACCTCGACCTGCTGCTTACCGCGATCGACGATCGTCCCCTGCTCCTGCGCAACGATACGCCTGCGGGTGACCAGCACTGGTTGCGCGTGCGCTTGCGCGATGATCGTGAGGGCAGTGCCAACCGCCTCGGCTTGGGAGCGATCGTGACCGTGGTCCTCGGCGACGGTAGCCAACGTCGCCGCTTACTGAGCCCGGCCCGCTCCTACCTCTCGCAGGTGGAGGCGCTGGCGAGCTTCGGCCTCGGGGAGGAGGCGACCGTCGAGGCCGTGCAGGTGCGCTGGCCGGACGGTGAAGAGCAGCGCGTAGGCCCCCTGGCGGCAGACGGCGTGTGGGAGATCCGTCGCGGTGACGGTGATCCGGTGCTCGTCACGCCGTTGGTAGCGGTGCCCTGAGAGCCGTCAGCCCGTCACCGCTTTGAGCGCCGAGAGCGCGCGTTCCCGCGCCATCTTGTGGGCGACGATCGGCGCCGGGTAGTCCCGGCCCAGCTTCACGCCAACGCCCTCCAACACCTTCGTCGGCGCCGCCACGGGCTCGTGGATGTACTTGTCCGGGATGGAGGCGATCTCCGGCACCCAACGCCGCACATAGGTGCCCTTCGCATCGAACTTCTTGCCCTGCAGGGTGGGATTGAAGATGCGGAAGTAGGGCGCTGCATCCGCCCCGGAGCCCGCGGCCCACTGCCAACCGCCGGCGTTGTTCGCCAGATCCGCATCCACCAGCGTGTCCCAGAACCAATTCTCGCCGAGGCGCCAGGGCAGCAGGAGGTGCTTGACCAGGAAGGAGCCGACGATCATGCGCACGCGATTGTGCATCCAGCCGGTGGTCCACAGCTCGCGCATGCCGGCGTCGACGATGGGGTAGCCGGTCTGACCCCGCTGCCAGGCGCGCAGGCCCGCGGCGTCGTCGCGCCAGGGGAAGGCCTCGTAGGCGGGCTTGAAGGCGTGTTCGCCGATGGTGGGGTAAGCAAGGAGGAGGTGGCTGTTGAAGTCTCGCCAGCCGAGCTCGCGCAGATAGGCTTCGGCGCGAGGGTCGGCGATATTGCCGCCCACCTCGTTCAGCACCAGCTGCCAGATCTGGCGCGGGCTGATCTCGCCGAAGCGCAGATGGGCCGATAGGCGCGAGGTGCCGCGCTCGCCCGGGATGTCACGGGCGTCGTGGTAATCGCCGAGGCTGGTCTCGAGGAACCGCTCGAGGGCCGCGATAGCACCCGCTTCGCCGGGGGTCCATTGATCGGTGAAGCCCCCTGACCAGTCCGGCGTCGTCGGCAGCAGCTGCCAATCTCTCAGGGACTCACTGGAGACGGCGGTGTCGAAGGCTGTGAGCGTCTCCGGCGCGGGGGCAGGCGCTTTGGGCGGATCCGCGCGCAGGCACGCGCGCCAGAAGGGGGTGAAGACCTTGTAGGTGTCACCGCTGCCGGTGACGATGCGTCCCGGCTCGAACAGCAGCCTGCCGGCGAAGCGTTTCACCGTGACTCCGGTTTCGCTGAGCGCGGTGTTCAGTTGCCCTTCGGTGTCCACCACCCACGGTTCGTAGCCTCGGCCGCAGTACAGCGCGTCCGCGCCCACCTCGGCGACCAGCTTGGTGAGCACATCCGTAAAGCGGCCGCGGCGCAGGGTGAGTGGCACGCCCAGCTGCGCCAGCGATTCGCCGAGGCGGGTCAGGCTGTGATGCAGCCACCAACGGCTGGCGCCGCCGAGGGCCCAGTCGCCGGGGGACTTGTCGTCCAGCACGTAGACCGCTACCACGGGCTGGCCGCTCTGGGCTGCCGCCTGCAGGGCGGGCTGATCGGTGATGCGCAGATCGTCGCGAAACCAGACGACGATGGGGGAGGCAGTCATGGCGTCTCCGGTGATGCGCCCGCGTGCAGCGCCAGGATGCGCGAGCGCACGTCCTGATGCAGCCGGGGATGGTTGAGGATGCATTGATGGCACATGGAGTCGATGCGCACGTTGGACGCGGCGCTCAAGGTGCTGCTGCGCGCCGGCACGATGACCAGATCGAAGGGCGTCCAGTAGCAGGTGAGGGGGCGTTGGGTGAGGGTGTCGAGGTCGTCGTTGAGACGGTTCAACAGGGCGCTGCCCGGGCGCATCTGGCGCATGCCGGGGAGCGGGCCCAGCCAGGACCACTGGGTGCCGTGGTGAGGCGCGCAGACCGAGAGAAACTGCGCCGTGCGCTCGATGCCCCCGAGCGCCTGCAGGTAGTAGCGCGAGACGATGGCGCCCATGCTGAAGCCGAGCAGATGCACGGGCTGAGTGGCAGGTACGTGCTGTTCGATGTGCTCGGCGAGCTGTTCGGCCAGCGCCTCCAGGCGGGCACCCCCGTGGTTAGGGACGAGGTTGGGTGCGCTGCTCGCGATGCCGGCCTCTTCGAGGGTCCCTTGCAGGGGACGGAAGATGCGTCCGAGATCCATGATGCCGTGAACCAGCACGGCGGCCGCTTCGGCCTGCGGCGCCGCGGTGTTGCCCATGTCAGCGTTCACGCGGCGCGCGTCTTCGCCTCGAGAAAGGCTTCGGCAGCGCTGAAGATCGTCTCCCGGCGGGTGTCTTTCATCTTGTCCAGGGTGCGCGTCATCATCGAGAGGCGGGGGTTGCTGGCGAACTGCTCACGGTGGCGCGCGATGAACCGCCAGTACAGGCCATCCACCACATCGCACCACTCGCCCTTGCGATAGTCGCTCATCTTCAACAGGTAATTCGAGCCGCAGATGTAGGGTTTGGTGGCAAAAATGCCGCCATCGCTGAAGATGCCCATGCCGTATACGTTGGGGCCCATCACCCACTCGGAGGAGTCGACGAACATCTCCATGAACCAGTCGTGCACGCGGTGCGGATGGATCTCGCACAGGGTCATGAGGTTGCCGAACACCATCAGGCGCGGAATGTGGTGAACCCAGCCGAGCCGTTGTACGTCGCGGATCGAGTCGTCCAGGGGCGGTATGCCCGTGGTGCCTTCGTACCAATCGTCGGTGAGCTCGCGCGTGTGCTGCCAGTGGTTGCGTTCAGCCTGGGTCTCGCCGTGATGGCGGTAGATGCCGCGGATGAACTCGCGCCAGCCGATGATCTGGCGAATGAACCCCTCGATGCTCTGGAGCGGCAGCTCGGGGTGGTCGCGATGGGCGCGCTCGACCCGGTAGAGCACATCGCGCGGGGTGATCAGGCCGAGGTTGAGCATCGGCGTCAGCACGCTGTGAAACACGGTGGGTGAGCGCGTGGTCAGGGCGTCCTGGTAGGGACCGAACAATTCGAGGCGCTCGTCGATGAAGCGCTTGAGCCAGGCCAACGCCTGGCGGCGGGTCACCGGGAACCAGAACTGATTGCCATCGCCGGGGTGGTCGGGGAACTCTCGGGTCACCAGTTCGATCACCGCCTGAGTGATCTCATCCAGCCGGCGCCCCGGCAGCTCAGGGATGTCCTGGGAGGCGGGGAGCTTACGGCGGTTGTCCGCATCGAAGCTCCATTGGCCGCCGATCGGGTTCTCGCCATCCGCCTCCATCAGTACGCCGAGGCGCTTGCGCTCCTGCTTGTAAAACTCCGCCATGAAGGGGCGCCGGGCGCCCTCCAGGTATTGCGCGAAGCGTTCGCGTGGGCAGAGAAACATGGGGTTCTCGAGTACTTCACAGGCGAGGTCGTGGCGCTCGGCGAAGTGCTGCAGTCGCTTTTCGAAGGGTTTGTCCTCCACCTCGAAGTGCACCAGCTCATTGGCTCCCTCGCGCTTCAAGCAGGCGGCGAGCTTGTCCTCAAAGGGGGTGTCACCGTCCTCCTCCAGCGCGTGGTACTCCACCTCGTAGCCCGCCTCGCGCAGGGATTGCGCGTGGTGGCGCATCGCCGCCAGGAACAGCACGATCTTCTGCTGGTGGTGTCGCACGTAGGTGCACAGGTGGCGATCCTCCGCCATGAAGATCAGCACCGAGCCGACCGGCGGCAGGGCGCTGGGCACGAACAGGTGGTTGCCCAGCAGTGGCATTACCCGGCGCGCGGAGGGTTTTCGCTTGGTCACAGGGGCTCCTCGAGGGGGCGCGTTCGTCGACATGGGGATAGCTATACACTTTCGTCCGAGGGCGCCAGCCCGTTGCATCGCAAGAGGAGGAGCCGACATGCCTTGTCACCGCATTCGTGCAAACGCTGACCGACGGGCGCGTGGCGTCGCAGGCGGCGTTCTCATCGCCCTGTGCGTGCTTTGCCTCCCCGCTGTCGGTGCCGAGGATCCGCTCGAGCCAACGCCGCCGTCGCAGGCCCAAGGGGTGCAGACGCAACTGGTGGTGCGAGCGCGGGCTCGCGGTGCCAACTACGTCACCACCGACATGGGGGTGAAGGTGACGCTGAAGGACATGGCCACCGGGGCGGTCCTCGCCGAGGGGCTCACGATCGGCAACGTCGCCGGCACCGATCCCGAGCTCACGGCGGCGTTCCGCACCACCCTGGCGCTGACCGGCCCCACGCGCATCGAGGCGAGTGTCCGAGCGCCCCTGAGCTACCCTCACGCCAGCGTCAGCGTCAGCAGCACCGCCTGGGTGCTTCCCGGTAAGCACATCACGGGTGAGGGTTGGGTGCTGGAGTTGCCCGGGTTCGTCGTCACCCTACTCGATGCGCCACGAGCGGTGGCACTCGGGGAGGATGGCGAGCAGGGCATGGAGGTGCTCGCCAAGGTGGTGATGATGTGCGGCTGCCCCACGGAGCCTGGCGGGCGTTGGGACTCAGACGGCTACGAGCTGAAGGCGGCGCTGGTGCAGTCGGGCGTGACCGTGCGCGAAGCGACCTTCAGCTACGCTGGCGAGAAGAGCACCTATCGCACGCGCTTGCCCGTGCCCGATGCAGCCGGCCACTACGAGCTGGTGGTCACGGCCTACGACCCGGTGACGGGTAACGTCGGGGTGACGAGTGCGCCAGTAGACGTGCACTAGCAGATCCGCAAGGCTTCACACCCACAAACCACATCATCTGAGCGAGTGACTCACCGTAGGTTTTGATGTTGTCCGTACCCCACAGCACTGTGGCAATGGTTTCAGGATAGTCACCGTCATTTTCAGACCGCTGACGTGCAATCAATCGATCAACAACAATCTTTGCCGAATCGACTGCTGCTGAGGTCGGAATCGACTGAGGGTCTAGCGCGTGAATATTTTTCCCTGTCGGCAACACTTCCGGATTACGGATAGGGTCACCACCTGGGCCAGGAAGCACGTACTCGCCGTCTAGCGCGCTCAGCAATCCAGCCAGCTCATTGTCTGCGACAACCTGCTTCAGGCAGAACTGCAAATACTCAAACAACGTTGTGAGTGACTCATCTTCAACGTTTTTGTAGCCCATCTTATGCAGCGCTTTTGTCCACACCGCCTTGCCGCCGCCAAAGTTAAAGGCAGTGAGCAGGGATTTAGCCGAAACCCGGCCATCTTCATTAATTTGTTCTTCCACCATGGCTCGCACAGCTGCGCGAACCGCTTCAGTAATATCGAACAGATTCTGAACATCTTCTAGGTTACCGATGTCGCTATTGCGATAAATCTCGTCGATATCGCGGCCCATGCTCTCAGCGATGATGCGCTGAATGCTCTTCTGGCCTTCTTCCACACGGTCTAGGCTGGCGATGTTCACCAGGGTTGCGATCGCCTCTTCAGCGGTAGGCGGCTCACCCACCACATGCAGCCCGCAAGGCAACAAACGAGACTCAATCTCCATCAATTTGATGTAGAGCTTTCCGACTAAGGTATCGCGCTCCTCTTTCGTCATTTCACTGCACTCTTCGGGCAGCTCAATGTCCTTATCCAGGTTCACCTGACGCGCCTTTTCAATCGCTGCATTCACAATCGGAATTCCCCGACCGCCTTCTTTCAAGGTCTGATAAGAAGCAATCAGCTCGCTGAGTTCCTTCAACCCCTTGTACAGCCCGGCATTCTCGGCAGGAGGCGTTAGGTAGCTAATAATCTCCGCATAGCCACGACGCTT
>JBCBZW010000186.1 GCA_039815145.1 Pseudomonadota bacterium | reverse complement strand
CCTGCTCACGGCCCTAGCCATGCTGTTGGCCGTGGCGCTGGTAGAACTCACCCTGCCGCTCTTCGCGAGCTTCGTCGAACGGCCGCTGGAGATCGATCTGCTTAGCCCCAAGGCGCTGCTGGCGCTGGTGGGTGGAACGTTGCTGGTGGGCGTGTTCGCAGGGAGTTATCCGGCCCTGTTCCTGTCCCAGTTCCGTCCGGCTCAGGTGCTCAAGGGGCGGGATGCTTCGACCGGCTCGACCCTGTTGCGACGCGTACTCGTCGTGTTCCAGTTCGCTACGTCTATCGCCCTGCTCATCGCCACCGGCGTGGTGATGCTGCAGATGCAGTACGCGCGCAACCTCGACCTCGGCTACGACAAGTCCCGCAATCTCACCAGCGGACTGCCGTTCTTCGCCCCCCTGTGGGAGCTCTACGAGCCGATGAAGCAGGCCCTCGAGGCGCACCCCGACATCGAGTCGGCCGTGTACAGCTCGCGCGTGCCGGGAATGCAGAACCTCGATGGCGGCGGCTACGTGGGGCCGGATGTGCAGTTCACGCGTGAGAACGTCATGGCCATCGCCGACCTCAAGGTGGACTACCAGTGGTTCGACCACTACGACATCGAGTTCCTCGCCGGCGGCACCTTCCTCGAGAGCCAACGACGGGTGGAGGCACCGACGCCGGAGAACCCGGTCACGCAGGGTGGCGCCGTGCTCAACGAGTCGGCCGCACGCCGCTTTGGCTGGTCGCCGGAGGAGGCCGTGGGTCAGGTGATCCGTTCGGCGGCCGACGCCGACCTCACGATGTTCGTCGAGCGCGAAGTGATGGGCGTGATCCCGGATATCCACTTCTCCTCGCTCCATCACGAGATCAAGGCCACCGTGTTCGCTGAGCCCAACACGGGCTACGGGCGCTCGATTTCGGTGAAGATCGCGCCGGGCGATCCGGCGGCGGCGATCGCGCACTTCGAGGATGTGTGGCGTCGACTGGTGCCGAACACCCCGCCCGAGTGGGAGTTTCTCGATCAGCGCTTCGACGCCCTCTATCGGGGCGAGGGGCGCCAGGCACAGATGTTCGCCACCTTCTCGGGCCTGGCGATCTTCGTCGCGACCCTGGGACTCTTCGGCTTGGCCGCCTTCACCACCGATCGGCGGACCAAGGAGATCGGCGTACGCAAGGTGATGGGCGCGGGCGTCGGCGACATCGTGCTGTTGCTGACGGGCGATTTCAGTCGCCTGGTGCTGCTTGCGAACCTGATCGCCTGGCCGGTGGCGTGGTTCTTCATGAACGACTGGCTGACGCGCTTCGTTTACCGCATGCCCACCGTCGATTGGGCGTGGCTGTTCGTCGCCAGCGGGTTCGCCGCCCTGGTGGTGGCAACGTTGACGGTGGGGTTGCAGGCGAGTCGCGCGGCGATGGCGAGGCCGGTGTTGGCCCTGCGCTACGAGTAAGTCGCCAAGGGGCGGGGCCGTGCTCGGTCCCGCCCCGCGTGGTCGCCGAAGGACCACTCACGGCTGGCGCGAAACGGCGACAGTTGAGCCTGCACCGAAGCGACACGAATTTGGACGGGTGTTAGCCACGAGTGCACCCGATGACCCCAGACCGTTCGTCAGCCGCACGGTGCGCGGCGCTCGCCGCCATGTGCTTCGCCCTCACCGCCGCGGCGATCGACAGCGATCGCGACGGCATCGACAACGAGCTCGATAACTGCCAACTCGCCGCTAACGCCAACCAACGGGACACCGATGGCGACGGCTACGGCAACCTCTGCGACGGCGACCTGGACAACAACGGCCTGGTCAACGTGGTCGACCTCCGGCTGCTGCGCTCGGTCTTCGGCAGCGAAGTGCCCCACGACCGCCCCCTCGCCTACCACGCCGACCTCAACGGTGACGGCCGCGTCGACGGTGCCGACTTCGCCCTGCAGCGCGCTGCCCTGCGCCTTCCCCCGGGCCCGGCCGCAGAGGGGCCGGTCAGCGCAGAGGAGGCCGCGCGCCTGCTGACCCAAGGCACCTACGGACCCACCGTCGAGGCGATCGACGAAGTGGTCGCCCTCGGCAGCGCCACGGCCTGGGTGGACGCGCAGCTAAGCACACCCATTAGCCTGCACACGGCGCTCACGCGCGATCTCGCCACGCGCATGTGTTTCACGATGCCCGTGGTCGATGCGGAGTACACGGAGGCACGCCTCGCCGCCTGGTGGGAGAACGCCCTCTACGCCGATGATCAGCTGCGCCAGCGGGTGGCCTTCGCCCTGAGTCAGATCCTCGTGGTGAGCGATGTGGACGATACGGTGCGCCAGTCGCAGTTCGCCCTCGCCGACTACTACGACATGTTGCTGACCCACGCCTTCGGCAACTACCGCGACCTGCTCGAGGACGTGTCGACCCACGCGGTCATGGGCATCTTCCTGAGTTCTATCCGCAACGAGCGCGCCCAGCCCGAACGCAACATCCGCCCCGACGAGAACTTCGCGCGTGAGATCATGCAGCTGTTCACCATCGGCACGCAGATGCTGAACCTGGACGGCACCCCGGTCCTCGACGACGAGGGCCAACCCATTCGCACCTATACACAAGCGGACATCGAAGAGTTCGCCCGCGTGTACACCGGGTGGAACTACCCCGGCGTGGACTGGAGCGAGTGGTGGGGGCCGTCAGACCGTACCCTGCCGATGGAGCCCTTCGAGGAGTTCCACGACAGCGGGCCGAAGGTGCTGTTGGGCGTGGCTGTGCCGGGCGGTCAGACGGCGCAGGAAGACCTCGACGCCGCCCTCGACGTGCTCTTCGCCCACCCGAACGTCGGGCCGTTCCTGGCCAAGCAGCTGATCAAGCGGCTGATCACTTCGAACCCCTCGCCGCCGTACGTGGCGCGGGTGGCCGAGGTGTTCAACGACAATGGCCAAGGCGTGCGCGGGGATCTCGCTGCCGTCGCGCGCGAGATCTTCCTGGATCCCGAAGCGCGCAGTGGGCAGCGCTACGAGGTGGAGCGCTTCGGCAAGCTGCGCGAACCCCTCCTGCGCATCACCCAAACGCGCCGCGCTTTCGACGCGATCATTCCCCAGCGCACGGGCAACTTCAACAACAACGCGGAGCAGTGCGGTCAGCCGGAGTGGGGCTGGTATCGCACGTTCTTCCGCGACTACAAGGTGGACTTCGCCCAACAGCCGCTGTCGGCGCCCTCCGTGTTCAACTTCTATCTGCCCGACTACGCGCCGCCCGGTGAGCTGCGCGACGCGTCGCTGGTGGCGCCGGAGTTCGAGGTGATCAACGCCAACACGGCACAGACCATCGCCCGCGCCATCACCTGGGAACTCTACAACGAGGATCAGAACGGCCCCGGGCACGTGAAGCTCGACGTGGGGGACGAGGTTGCCCTCGCCAGCGATCCCGAAGCGCTGCTCGATCACCTCGACCTACTGCTGATGTCAGGTCAAATGAGCCAGGCCATGCGCGCGCTGATCCTCGAGCACCTTCGCAGTGAGGTGTTCGTGGACGGGACGGCCGATGACAACACGCGAGCGCGCGACGCGATCATGCTGGTGGTGAACGCGCCTGAATACCTGATCCAGAAGTAGGAGCCGCCGACATGAGCAGCAACACCCTCATCGCGCGCCGCCGCTTCCTGCAACGGTTCGCCATCAGTTCCCTGGGCGCCAGCGCCCTCGCCACCCAGAGCCGCTTCGGGTTGATCCAGGGCGCGCTCGCCTCCACCCGAACGCCCTTCGCGGGCGGCGCACGCTCCCTCGTGTGCGTGTTCCTTTCGGGGGGCAACGACATCTACAACACGATCATCCCCACGGGGGCCGACGCCTACGCGCAGTACCAGGGCATACGCGGGGGCCTCAGCATCAGCGACCGGGAGCTGCTGCCCCTCAGCAACACGGACTACGGCTTTCATCCCGCGATGGCCGGCATGCAGTCGCTGTTCGACAGCGGGCGCCTGGCGATCGTCGGCGACGTCGGCACGCTCTTCGAGCCCACCACCCGGGAGAGCTACCAGACCGGCACGGCCTTGGTGCCGCCGGACCTGTTCTCGCATAACGACCAGCAGGAGATCTGGCAAACGGCGCGCCCCCCAATCGAGGGCATCACCCAGCCGGGCTGGGGCGGTCGCATGGCGGACCTGTTGGCGGATGCCAACAGCAACCCTCTGGTGCCGCCAGCGTTGACTCTGGCGGGCAACAATAACTTCCAGGCAGGGGAGTCGCAGCTGCCGTTCAGCCTCGACCCTGCCAACGGCGTCGAGCCGTTTCTCTACCTGTCCGGCAACGCCTTCCCACCGTCCGAGCCCGGGCGGTCAGCCGCTTGGCAGCAGCTGTTGGTGGAGACCTACGGCAATGCCCTGGAGCGCACGGGGGCGGCGGGGCTGGAATCGGCCCGGGTGCAAATCGATCTCTTCGGTGAAGCGTTGGCCTTGGCGCCGCCCATCACCACCGAGTACCCCGGCAGCCGCATCGCGCAGCAGCTGGCGATGGCGGCGCGGGTGATCTCCGTGCGCGAGGCCTTGGGAATGCAACGGCAGTTGTTCTTCGTCGAGTACGGCAGCTTCGACTTCCACGGTAACCAGCTCGGCGAGCAGGCGGAGCGCTTGCGGGAGCTCAGCGATGGGCTGGCGGCCTTCCAGGCCAATATGGACGAGCTAGGGTTGGCGGATTCGGTGACCGCGTTCACCGCCTCGGACTTCGGGCGCACCCTGACCGTGAACGGGGACGGCACGGACCACGGCTGGTCGAGCGCCGCCTTCGTGCTAGGGGGCGCGGTGAACGGCGGCGTGATCCACGGTGGCTTGCCCTCGCTGGAGATCGGCGGCCCGACGGACACGGATGATGCGGGGCGCATGATCCCTGCCTACTCGCTGGATCAGTACGGGGCGACGCTTGCGCGCTGGATGGGCATAGGCGAGGCGGATCTCGATGAGATCTTCCCTTACCTTCGGAACTTCGAGAGCCGGGACCTTGGGTTTATGAATGCCTGATGCCCGCCTGGGCGTCGCTCTAGTGGCGCTCGAGGAAGTCGAAGAGGATCTTGCAGAAAGCGATCTTCTGCTCACGCCCAGCCACCACGTGAGCCACATCCTCCATGGTCACCGCCTCCACGTTCGGCAGCAGCGCCTCGATCTCACCCGTGTAGCGCGGGCTCGTCACCATGTCGCGCGCCGCGTGGATCACGAGCGTCGGTGCCTGCACCTGCGGCAGCAGCTCTCGCACGTCGTGGGAGACGCATGCATCGATGAGGCGCCCGTGGGTGACCTCGCGCCCGCGTAGCTCGCTCCAGGGACCGTCCGGGTGCACCAGGCGGCCGCGGTTCTCGTTGTAGAACTCCGGCAGGAAGGACATGAAGCAGACGAAGCGCTGGAAGGCCTCGAAGCCCTGCTTCACGTGCACGTCCAGGAACATGTTGAGCTGGTCCGTGAGGTAGTCGTCGACGGCGGCCCAGCAGCCCATGTTGACCATAGAGCGGACCAGGTCTGGTCGTGCGATGGCCACGCGCTGGGCGATACATGCGCCCATGCCTACGAGCCCAACGAAGTGCACGCGGCTCCAGCCGAGGTGGTCGAGGAGGCCGATCACGTCCTCGGCGTGCAGATCCATCGTGGCCGGGATGGTGGGGTCGTCGGAGGACTCGCCGATGCCCCGGTAGTCGATGATCAGGGTCTGGTAGCGATCGGTCAGGCCGCGGGCAAGGTTGCCCGTGTTGCCGTGGCAGTAGGTGCCCCAGCCGCCCATGCAGATGGCGGGATCGCCCTCGCCATGGATCTCGTAGTACATGTCGTGGCCGTTGATGTGCACGCTGGGCATGGTCTTGGCGCTCCCGGTTAGATGATGCCGTCGGCCTGCAGGGCAGACCGGCGTTGGGCGTCGAGGCCGAGGAGGTCGCCGTAGACCTCGTCGTTGTGCTCGCCGAGGGCGGCGCCGGCGAAGCGGATGCCGCCGGGGGTGGCTGAGAGCTTGGGCGCCACGTTCTGCATGGCGATCTCGCCGAAGCTCGGGTGGGCGAGGCGGATGATGGCTTCGCGGGCCTTGAAGTGGGCGTCCTCGAGCATTTCGGGTGCGCGGTAAATGCGACCGTTAGGCACGCCGTGTTCGTTCAGGAGGTCTTCGAGGCTCTTGCCGTCGAGGGTGCGGTCCAGTCGGCGATGAGGTCGTCGAGTTCTTCCTGGTGCTCGCCGCGGGCGTTGTGGGAGAGGTAGCGTTTGTCCTCCGCGAGTTCCGGGCGGCCCATGGCCGCGGAGAGGCGGGTGAAGACGGAGTCCTGGTTGGCGGCGATCAGGTGTTCGCCGTCGCTCGTGCGATAGACGTTGGATGGGGCGACGTTGGGCAGGATGGCGCCGGTGCGTTCGCGCACGAAGCCCGTGGCGTCGAACTCGGAGATCAGCGACTCCATCACATTGAGTACGGCTTCGTAGATCGCCGAGTCCACCACCTGGCCTTCGCCGGTGACGTGGCGGTGGTGGAGGGCGGAGAGGGCGCCGACGCAGGCGAAGGTGGCCGCGAGTGTATCGCCGATGCTGATGCCCATACGGCTCGGCGGGCGATCCGGGCTACCTACGACGTAGCGTAGGCCGCCCATGGCCTCGCCGATGGCGCCGTAGCCGGCGCGGGCCGCGTAGGGGCCGGTCTGGCCGTAGCCGGTGACCCGCACCAGGATCAGGCCGGGGTTGACCGCCTTCAGCGCGTCATAGCTGAGGTTCCAGCGTTCCAACGTGCCCGGGCGGAAGTTTTCGACCAGGAAGTCGGACTTCTCGACCAGCGAGAGGATCAGCTCCTGGCCGGCCTTCTCGCGGGCGTTGAGGGTGATGCACTTCTTATTACGCGAGACGACGGGCCACCACAGGGATTCGCCGTTCGCCTTTTCCCGGCCCCAGTCACGCATCGGATCGCCGCGGCCCGGCTGCTCGAGCTTGATCACCTCGGCACCGAAGTCCCCGAGGAGCTGGCCGCAGAAGGGCCCGGCGAGCAGCTGCCCCATCTCCAGGGCGCGCAGTCCGGCGAGGGGACCGGTGGGGGCGGCGGGCGTGTCCGACATAAGGGGAGCTCCTTCCAAAGGCTGTCGCCAAAACAGGGGGGATATGCCAGGATTGTATCCAACCTGGCCCGTTCCATCGACGCAATGCGGGCTTACGCGGGGAATTCGTTCAGATCGTATACAATGAGATGCCGCCTCTATCCGAACAGCAGCTGACCGGGGGCGTCTGACTGGGGGCGTATTGAGCAGCAACGCGAGCCAGCAACGGGAGCGTGTGGAGATTGTGGAAGTGGGGCCGCGCGACGGCATCCAGAGCCAGCCCACCCTCCTGACGACAGAGCAAAAATTGACGTTCGTCGAACGACTGATTAGCGCAGGGGTGCGCAAAATAGAGGTCGCCAGCTTCGTCAATCCCAAACGCGTGCCGCAGATGGCAGACGTGGACGAGTTACTCGCCCGCCTGCCACGCCCCTCGGGCGTACGCTACCTCGGTCTGGTGTTGAACGAGCGCGGCTACGAGCGCGCCCTCGCCACCAGGATCCATGAGGTGAACTGCGTGGTCGTCGCCACGGACACCTTCAACCAACGCAACCAGCGCGTGACCACCCAGGAGAGTCTCGAGGCCGTCGGCCGCATCGCTCAGGCGGCGGCGCGTGACGGGGTGACCTGTGGTGTCACCATCGGCGCCGCCTTCGGCTGCCCCTTCGAGGGCGAGGTGCCTCCAGAACGCGTGGTTGACCTGGTTAAGGCCCTGGAAGACTACGGCGTCCCCGAAATCGCCCTAGCAGATACGATCGGTGTGGCCGCCCCGAGCGATGTAAGTCACCTGCTTGGGCTCCTCGCCCAGGCCGGCTCGCCGCCGCCCCGATGCCACTTCCACAACACGCGCAACACCGGTCTGGCAAACGCCTACGCGGCCCTCGAAGCCGGCGTGCGCGCCCTGGATGCGAGCTGTGGTGGCGTGGGTGGTTGCCCCTTCGCGCCGGCCGCCACGGGCAACATCGGCACGGAAGACGTGCTGTACATGATCGACCGCATGGGCTTCGATGCGGGGATCGACAT
>JBCBZW010000185.1 GCA_039815145.1 Pseudomonadota bacterium | reverse complement strand
TTCTCACGCGTGAACTGCACATCCGGCCCCACGTAGCCGCCGCCATCGAGGTTCTGCATCCCCGGCACGCGCGAGCTGTACACGGCCGACTCGATGTCGGGGTGCGCTTCGAGGGCCTGCTTCATCGGCTCGTACAGCTCCCACAGGGGAGCGAAGAACGGCAGGCCGCTGGTGAGATTGCGGGACTTGTCGTAGCCGAGGTCGAGGTTCCGCGCGTACTGCATCTGCAGCATCACCACGCCGGTGGCGATGAGCAGTGCGATCGACGTGGCGAACTGAAACACGACCAGCACGCGACGCAGCAGGTTCGACCCAGTCGAGGCATCCCGCCCCTTGAGCACTTGCGCCGGACGGAACTGGGACAGGAACAAGGCTGGGTAGCTCCCGGCGAACACGCCCACCAGCAACGTCCCACCCACCAACGCCAGCAGCGCGTTCGGGCTCAGCAGGTCGATCTCCAGCGGTCGCTCGACGAAGCTCGCGAAGAGCGGCAGGGTGAGTTCCACCAGCGCCACGGCCAACAGCATGGCGAGGGCCGTGAGCAGGATCGACTCGCCCAGGAACTGCGCCACCAGCTGTCCGCGCGAGGCACCGATCACCTTGCGCACGCCCACCTCCTTCGCCCGCTGCGTCGACAGCGCCGTGGTGAGGTTCATGAAGTTGATGCACGCGATGAGCAGCACGAACAGGGCCACCGCCGAGAAGGTGTAGACGTTGTTGATGCTGCCGTTGGCCCGCCACTCGGCGTCGCGGTTGGAGTGCAGGTGGATGTCGCCGATCGCCTGCAGCTCGAGGCCGGTGCCGTCGTTGGCGTTCTCGCCGAGATGCTTGATCAGGAAGCCGGGGAAGCGTTCCTCGAGGGCTTCCGGCGAGGTGCCCGGTTGCAAGCGTAGATACGTGTAGTAGTTGTTGCTGCCCCAGTTCTCGAGCTGGTCTTCGCCCAGGAGCAGCGGCACGGCCGTGATCGAGGCGAGCATCTCGAAGGCCATGTGCGTATTCGTCGGCAGATCCTCGATCACCGCCGTGACCGTGAGCTCCAGGCGCCCCATCAGCTGCAGCGTCTTGCCGACCGCCGACTCACTGCCGAAGTAACGCTCGGCGCCGCGACGGGTCATCACCAGGGAGGTGGGACTCGCGAGGGCCGAGGCGCGATCCCCCTCCAGCACTTCGAGCCCCAGGAAGTCGATGGCGTGCGTATCCGCCACCACCATGTGATCCTCGACCCGAGGCTCGCCGTCGACGACCAGGGTGATCTGCCCGGGCACGAGCATGCGCACCTGGTCTTCCACCTCGGGGAAGTCCTGCTGGAGCAACGGCCCGATTGGCGGCGCCACGGCGGCCAAGCGCAGGTTGTTGCCGTAGAAGTCGCGCACCACGCGATGGGTACGATCCGCGTCCACCCAATGCTTGTCGTAGCTGAGCTCGTAGCGCACGAAGAGCGTGATGACGATGCACGAGGCGAGGCCGATGGCGAGGCCGATCACGTTGATGGTACTGAACAGGGGGTTGCCGGCGATGTGTCGCCAGGCCACCCGCAGGTAGTTGTCAAGCATTGGCCACCTCCCGGCCGCGGCGCGGCGCCGGCACCACGTTCTCCGCCAGCACGCTGCCGTCGAGCATGTGCACGGTGCGGCTCGCATGGTTGGCGTGGGTGGCGTCGTGGGTGACCATGATGATCGTGGTGCCCTCCTCGTTGAGCTGGTTGAGGAGATTCAGCACCTCTTCGCCGTTGGCGCTGTCGAGGTTGCCCGTGGGCTCGTCCGCGAGGATGAGCTTGGGATTGGTCACCACCGCGCGGGCAACGGCCACGCGCTGCTGCTGACCGCCCGAGAGCTGCTGCGGGCGATGGTCCGCCCGATGCGCGATATTGATCTTCTCGAGCACCGTCTGTACACGCTGGCGGCGTTCACGCGCCGGCACCTTCTGGTACAGCAACGGCAGCATCACGTTCTCCGCCACGGTGAGCTCGTCGACCAGGTTGAAGCTCTGGAAGATGAAGCCGATGCTGCGCTTACGCAGCTGCGCCAGGCGACCCTCGCCGTAGCCGGCAATATCTTCACCATCGAAGACGTAGCGACCGCTGCTCGGCGAGTCGAGCATGCCGAGCACGTTCAGCAGGGTGGACTTGCCGCAGCCCGAGGGGCCCATGATGGCGATGAACTCGCCCGCGCCCACATCGACGCTCACGTTGCGCAGCGCCGTGGTTTCCACTGTGCTGGTGCGGTAGACCTTGCTTACGTCGTGTAATTCGATCATGCCTAATCCTTTGGTCAAGTTGTCGGGTTAGCGTTCGATCTGCAGTCGATCGACGTCGATGAAGGTGGCGTAGGAGGACACGATCACGCGGTCCCCGGGCACCAGGCCCGCTTCCACCTCGAGGCGATTCGGGTTGCGGCGACCGAACTGCACCGGTCGCCGGCGGGCGGCCGTGCCGTCGGCGTCGAGGACGAAGGCCCAGGCACCACCCGTGTCGTTGAAGAAGGGGCCATTGGCGAGCAGCACCGCATCACCTTGCGAATCCCCCAGCTGCAGGCGCAGCTGCAGGGTCTGGCCGCGACGGATGTCGGTCGGCGCGTTGCCGAGGAAGCGCAGATCGACGCGGAACTGAGCGCCCTGCACCTCCGGATAGATCTTGCTGATCTCCAGGCCGTACTCGCGGCCGCCGTCGGTGAACACGGCCTGCTGGCCGAGGCGCACCTGGCCCACGTAGAACTCGTTGACCAGCGCCGAGGCCTTGAAGCCGTCGACATCGTCGATCTGCCCGAGGCGCTCCCCAGGCGCCTTCGACTCGCCGAGTTCCGCATTCAGCGAGGTAAGGTGTCCATCGCGCGGCGCCCGCACCATCAGCATGTCGAGCTTCTCCCGGGCGAGCGCCAGGTTGCGCTCCAGCTGGCTAACGGAATTGCGAAGCTGATCCACCTGCACCAGGCGGATGCGCTCATCCACCTTTTGGCTCTCGCGAGTGACCTCGCGGCGGGAACGCCAGTAGGCGAGCTCGTCCTTGCTCTCCTGGTATTCGTTGTTGGAGAGGAACTGGCGACCCTCGAGGGTCTCGTAGCGCGCCACGAGACGGCTGAGGCGCGTGATCTGGTAGTCGATCTCCACCAGGTCGCTCTTGAGGCTCAGGCGGTTCTGCTCGATGGCGAGCTCCGTGTTGCGCAGGTTGTTCAACTGCTCGGAGATCTCGGACTCGCGAGCGATCACCTCCAGCTGCAAGGTGGTGTTGGACAGCTCCACCAGGGGCTGACCGGCCTCCACGAAGGCCCCCTCCTCCACCAGCACGTCCTCCACGCGCCCGCCCTCGATCGCGTCCAGGAACACCGTGCGCTGCGGCTCCACGCTTGCGCGCAGGGGGATGAAATCCTCGTAGGTGCCTTCAGACACCTCGGCGATGCGCAGGCGCTGGCCGTCGAGGGTGAAGGACGTGGTGGGCTCGAGGCCGCGCAGGGCGAACGCGCCGCCGGCCACGGCGACGATGGCGATGGCTGCTCCAATCCAGAAGCGATGGGCTCGGCGCTGAACGGGGCGGTCCATCGCGTGCTCGGGGGTGTGCGGGTTCCGAGTGTTCATGGCTTGGATAGAGCGATTTCCATGCCAAAAATCACCTCCCAATCAAATCAGCCACTTAGTGCCGCTCGGGAACATGGAGTGCTGTTCGATTTTCGAAAACGAACACCTCGAGGCGTTCGTTTTCGAACAAGCGTGCGGTAGAGTCCCCGCCATGCCAGGCCAGGGAACCTTCCTCGTCATCGACGACGACGCCGACGTGCTCACCACCGCACGCCTGCTACTGCGCCGCCACTTCGGCCGCATCCTCACCACCGACGACCCGAGCCGCATCGAGGCCCTCATGGGCAGCGAGCGCATCGACGTCTTCCTGCTCGATATGAACTTCGCGATCGGCGACAACACCGGCGCGGACGGCCTGCGCTGGCTCAAGCGCATCCTGGAGATCGACCCCGACGCGGTGGTGGTGCTGATGACGGCCTTCGGCGATCTCGACACCGCCGTGCGCGCCATGCGCGAGGGGGCCGCCGACTTCGTGCTCAAGCCCTGGCAGAACGACAAGCTGGTGGCCACCCTCGGCGTGGCCCTCGCCCTGCGCGAGTCGCGCACGCGCCTCGCCGCCCTCGCCCACCCCCAGCCGATCGACGACTTCGTGGCCACGTCAGCGAAGATGCTCGAGGTGCTGCGCACGGTCGAACGCGTAGCGCCCACCGACGCCACGGTGCTGATCCGGGGCGAGAACGGCACGGGCAAGGAGGTGATCGCCCGCGCCCTCCACGCCTTGTCCCCGCGGGCCAACCGTCCCCTGGTCGCCGTCGATCTGGGCGCGATCCCCGAACACCTCTTCGAGAGCGAGCTCTTCGGCCACCGAAAGGGCGCATTCACCGACGCTAAGCAAGACCGCGCGGGGCGCTTTCAGGCAGCGCAAGGCGGCACCTTGTTCCTGGATGAGTTAGGCAACCTCCCGCTGGCCCTGCAGACGCGTCTCCTGCGCGTACTGGAGAGCCGCGAGGTCGTACCGCTCGGCGCCGATACCCCCGTGCCCGTGGACGTGCGGCTCCTGGCGGCCACCAACCAGGATCTCGAGAAGATGGTGGCGGAAGGCCGCTTCCGCGAAGACCTGCTCTACCGCCTCAACACGATCGAGGTGCGCCTCCCGCCACTGCGTGAACGCCTCGAGGATCTGCCGCCCCTCATCGAACACCTCACCCAGCTGCACGCCCGCAAATACCGCCTGACGGCACGCCAGCCGAGTGACGCGGCCCTGGCCGCCCTGCGCGCCCACCGCTGGCCGGGGAACGTGCGTGAGCTCTCGCACGCGGTCGAGCGCGCACTGATCCTCGGCGCTGGCGATCACTTGGACGTACAGGACTTCAACCTCCCCGGTGCTGCGCACGCCAGCCCCGCGTCGCCGCCGCCCCCCTCGGGCAACCTCAACCTCGAGGAGAACGAGCGGCGCCTGGTCAAGACCGCCCTGAGCCAAGCGGACGGCAGCGTGGCCGACGCGGCCCGCGCCTTAGGCATCACCCGCGCCGCCCTCTACCGGCGCATGCGGAAGTTCGACCTGTGAAGGCGCGCCTGCGGGCCCGCTTCCGCCTTCTGGCGACCCTGCAAGCCCTGCTCCTCGGCCTCACCCTGGCCCTGCTCGGCCTCGCCCTCACCAGCACCGATCACGTGGCCGTGCCCCTGGTGCTGGGGATCATCGCCACCTTCCAGCTGATGGCGTTGGTCCGTTTCGTCGAGCGCCACGTGGAGACGCTGGAGGAGTTCTTCTCGGCGGTGAACTACGAGGATCTCGCCAAGCGCTTCGTCACCGACGATCTCGACGCCGAACTCAAGCGCGCCTTCAACCGCATCCTGGCCCGCTTCGGCGAAACCCGCGCCCAACGCGACCTGCAGGCGAACTACCTGGAAACGGTCGTCCGCCACGTACCGGTGCCCCTCATCGCCGTGCGCCACGACGGCTCCGTTACCTTCATGAACCAACCGGCGCGCCGCCTGACGGGCATCACCGCCCTCGCCGATCTCAACGAGCTCTCCACCCTCGACCCCGATCTCGCCGAACGCATGCAGGCGATCGAACCTGGCGACCAGCGCCTGCTGCAAACCCGCCTGCGCGGCATCCCCGCCGAGCTGCGCGTGAGCGTGGCGCAGATCCGGTCCGAGGAACGTACCGAGCGGATTTATTCGCTGGAGAATCTCTCCGGTGAACTGACCGAGCGCGAGTCGACCGCCTGGCGCAACCTCATCCGCGTGCTCACCCACGAGATCATGAACACGCTCACGCCCGTCACCTCCCTGGCCAACACTTGCGATGAAATGCTGGGGGAAGAGGATTCGATCGACGATGTGCGCGAGGCGATTCAGACCATCGCCCGGCGCAGCGAGGGTCTCATGGGTTTCGTCGCACGCTACCGCGAGGTGCTGCGGGTACCCCGACCCAAGGTGGAACGACTGCCCGTACACGACGTGCTACAGGCGGCCGTACGCCTGAGCGACGACAAGCTGCGCGGTGTGGACGTGCAGCTGTCGGTCACGCCGGAAAGCCTGCAGGTGAACGCCGACCCGCAGCTGCTGGACCAGGTGCTGATCAACCTGCTCAAGAACGCCACCGACGCCCTAGCCGGCGTCGATAGCCCTAAGCTGCAACTCACCGCCCGACTGCACCACGGACGCGTGATCATCGAGGTGACGGATAACGGCCCCGGCATCTCCAAGGAGGTGCTGGAGCAGATCTTCGTGCCCTTCTTCACCACCAAACGCGAGGGCAGCGGTATCGGCCTGAGCCTCAGCCGGCAGATCATGAGCGCCCACGGCGGCGCCATTTCCGTGAGCAGCGGGGAGCGCGGCACACAGGTCACCCTGGCTTTCTAGTGTCCTGTCCCGTAAGTTCGTTGAAGAAGTCGCACGGGGCTTTTTGCTCCTAGGCGCGGCGCGAGGACGAGCGTGGCAGGCCCCACGGGAGGAGGAGCAACGTGCCTAGGGGCAAAAAGTACCCGCGAATTCTTTAACGAACTTGCGGGACAGGACACTCGGGCCTCATAGGGCAAACTGTCGCGCTACGCCACGTTCGCCTCCGGAGACTCACGTGCCTCGACTTCTGCGCGCCTCGCCTGCCGTCCCCGCCTCCCTGCTAGTCGCCCTCGCCCTCGCCGGCTGCGCGGGTGACCCGCCGGCGGCGCCGCCACCGCCCGCCCGCACGGAGACGGCGGCCGCCGAAGACGTACACAGTGCGGCGTCGACGGCGCCCTTCCTCACCGACCACCTCGCCCTCGACCTCACGGTCGATTTCGAGCGCAAGGTGCTCGAAGGGTCGGCGACGCTCCACCTGGCGCGCACCGGTGACGGTAGCGAGCTGGTGCTGGACACGCGCGAGCTGGTGATCAGCGACGTGCGCGCGGCGGACGGCGACGGCCCCCTGACGTCAGTCCCCTTCACCGTCGGTGAGTTCGACACCGTCATGGGCGCGGCGCTCACGATCACCGTCCCGGACGACGCCGACCGCGTCGAGGTGGCCTACCGCACCTCGCCCAGCGCTTCGGGCTTGCAGTGGCTGGAACCGCGGCAAACGGCCGGCCAGCGCCACCCCTTCCTCTTCAGCCAGGCCCAGGCGATCCACGCGCGCAGCTTCGTGCCGCTGCAGGACACGCCTGCCATCCGCTTTACCTACGAGGCGATCGTTCGCGTGCCGCCGGGGCTGCGCGCCGTGATGAGTGCGAACAACACGCCCGAGCTGGCCGAGGATGGCGTCTACCGCTTCGAAATGCCCCAGCGCATTCCCTCCTACCTCCTGGCCATCGCCGCTGGCGACCTGGAGTTCAAGGCCATGGGCGAGCGCACGGGCGTCTACGCGGAGGCGGAACTGCTGGATGCCGCGGCCGACGAGTTCGCCGACACGGAGCGCATGCTAGAACTCGCCGAGCAAGCCTACGGCCCCTACCGCTGGGGCCGCTACGACCTGCTGATCCTGCCGCCGAGCTTCCCCTTCGGCGGTATGGAGAACCCGCGCCTGTCCTTCATCACCCCGACGGTGATCGCCGGCGACCGCAGCCTAGTGGCCTTGATCGCTCACGAGCTGGCCCACTCCTGGTCCGGCAACCTCGTGACCAACAGCAACTGGGCGCACCTGTGGATGAACGAGGGCTTCACCACCTACCTCACCAACCGCATCATGGAGCGGGTGTACGGCTCACGCCGCTACCGCATGGAGATGGCACTCGGCTACGCGGACCTGCAAGGCTCCCTCGCGTCGATGGACGCGAGCATCACGCGCTTGGTGATGCCTGAGGCCGGTGGCGATCCCGACGCCGCGTTCTCGGACATCCCCTACGAGAAGGGCGCCCTGTTCCTCTACGAGTTAGAACAACGATTGGGCCGTGAGACCTTCGACGCCTTCCTCCTCGACTACTTCGACCGCTTCGCCTTCCAGAGCGTCGACACGGACACCTTCATGGCCCACATGGACAGCACGCTGCTGGCCGACTACGGCGACGTCCTCGACCGCGATCGCATCCTCGAGTGGATCTACCAACCCGGGCTGCCCGAGGGC
>JBCBZW010000184.1 GCA_039815145.1 Pseudomonadota bacterium | reverse complement strand
CTGCGACGCCTGCTCCAGGCGAACTTCGACACGGCCCTGGACGCCCGCTACGCGATCGCGCGCGACACACTCTGGGCAACCTTCATCCATCCCCTGAGCCCTCTCACGGAAGATCAATTGCTTAGCGCGATCAGCCAGACCCTCAGCATCGCGCTCACCTACGGCAGCACCTTTTCTTCCGGCGTGTGGGCCTTCGGCGGTGGCGACACCAACAGCGGCGACGCCACCACACGCCCGCGCTCAGGCACCTGAGACCGCACACCGTTTCACTCAATACGGGGATTTCACCGTCACCTGCGGGCGACGCTTGGACAGACGGGCTCGGCCGAGGCTAGCGTTGAGCTGCGGTTTGTCATAAACCGCCCGTTTCCCGTGATCATCCGCACAGTCCTGTGCGCGCCTCAGTCCGGTCGCGATCGTTACGTGATGGGCTGCTCCGCCCGGCCGAGTGTCGACCGGTACGCTTCTTGGCCTGTCGCCATTGCGCTGTGAACGAACGCCATGCCCGCCAACGCTGATCACAACAGTTCGACCCGCCCGGTCGATATCGTCGTCCTCACCAAGACGCGCGATCTGCTCTACAAGGTGCTTGCCACCTGTCGGCACGGTTACCGCGTGCGCCACGCCACCAGCGTGAGCAAGGCGGAACAGCTGATACAGGCCGAGCCGGTGGGCGTGCTGGTGACCAACGCCGTCCCCGAGTCGCTGCCGCGCCTGCTGCCGCGACTGCGCGCCTGGAATCCGAACCTGACGGTCATCGCCGTAGGACGCCGCGAGCAGGGCCACGACGATGCGCTCCTGCGCCTGCAGGAGTCGGGCGACATCTTCCGCTTCCTGATGGAGCCCATCTCCCAGGGCCAGCTGAGTTTGTTCGTCGATGCCGCCGCGCGCATATACCACGAGCGCATGTCGGGCACGGTGGAGCAGGCGCGCAACCTGCGGGTGGATGCGCGCGAGTCGCGACGCCCCACCAAGACCAATCGCACAGCGCTGCCCTTCTCCCTGGCAGCGATGATTTTTCTCAGCTCCGTGAGCGGCTTCTTTCTCCTCGGCCATGAGCGGGATGGGGGCACTGACGCCGCCGCCGCCACCCTGCGCCTGGACGATGACGATCGCGCCCTGAACCGGGCGCTCATCGCCGCCGAGCGCGCTCGCGACGCACGCCGCTTCGTCGACCCACCGGGCGATAACGCTCACTACTACTACCGCCAGGTCTTGGCGTATCGCCCGAACCACCGGCGGGCTGCCCAGGGCATCAACGATCTGGTCAACCAGATGTTCGCCCAGGCCGAGCTCGCCCTGCGCGATGAGGACTTCGAAGAAGCCCGCGCAGCCCTGAGCCGTGCCCGGCGTATCGCACCGAGCCACCCCCGCTTAGGCGTCATCGGCTCGCAGGTGGATACGGGGGAACAGTCCTTCCTACTATCGAACGCACTAGGTGCTGCGCAACGCGCACAGTACGAAGAGGCGCGGAAGCTGATCGCCGCGGCCGCGGCCGCACGGCCGGGGGAGACCACGGACGTACGTGAGGCACGAGCTGAGATCGTGACGATCAGGGAGAACAACGAGCAGCAGATCGAGCTGGCGGCTGAGCAGTTCGAGATCGCGATCGCCGAGGATCACCTGCTGCCACCGTGGGAGGACAACGCGCGCGACGTCTTCCTGCAGTTGATCGACCTGAACGCAAGCCCCGAACTCACCGGCGACCTGCGCGCCCGGCTGCAGGGCGAGCTGGAGCTTCGCATCGATGACTACATCGTGTCGGGGCAGCACGAAGAGGCGCAGCGCGTGCTTACCGACCTCATGGACCTGGCCGACACCACGCTCGCCAAGGTGCGCGCCGAGGAACTGCAGGTCGCCCTCACCCAGGCCCGCTACGACGATCTCGAACACCAGCGCTTACGAGACCTGGCCCTGGCTCGCCTCCAGGATGGCCAGCTGCTCGAGCCGACCAACGACAGCGCACTGCTCTACCTCGAGGCACTCACGTCCCTGGCGGATCCACCGCAGGACATGCCGAGCCTTTGGAAGTACTTCGAAGAGGCGCTGATCACCCGTGCCACCGACGCGGTGGCTGCGGACGACCTGGGACTGGCAGAGCGCCTGCTGGATGCGGCGGACCGCCTCGCGACCACGGGGCGCGCCAGCGGCGCTGACGAGGAACCCTACCGGGAGAAGCCGCCCGAGGCGGCGAGGGAAGACCGGCTCGCCCGCATCGCCGACCAGGGCGGGGACGAGCGCTAGGCAGGCTGCGGTGCGGCGCTAGTTCGGCCGCTCCGAACGCAGCTTGTAGACGCGCACCTGCAAGTTGAACTTCTCGGCGAGGTCCTGCATCTCATCGCGCGCCGCCGTGTAGCGGGCATCGTTGATCACCCGTGCGCGCTTGCCGGACTCACCCTCTGGCAGCGCCTTGGCGCGCTCATCGAGGCATTCCAAGTACGCGTTCATCTCGTCCAGAAACGCGTTGACGGCCGTTTGCGCCGAAATCATCTCGTCCTTCGAGGCCGACTGGCCGTCAGGAATGTTCACAGTTGATTGGGGCTTGCGGCAGGACTCTTGCGCGAAGGCGGCGCCCGTCGCGCAGAGCAGCAGAACGGTCAAGACGGCGGTACCGCCCGAGATCTTGGCTAGCGTTTTCATAGTTCCTCATTTTGGCGCGGCCCCGCGCACGGGTGCAATCGGCAGTGCGACAGCGGCGAAGCGGGGGCGCCCCGACGCCTAATCGTGCAACTGGCGGAAGGTCAGGTTGAGGCGCGGCTGCGAGGCGCGCCCGCGCGGCAGGCAGTGCTGCCAGCGGCGCTGCGTATCGCCCTCCATCACCAGTAGACTGCCGTGCTCCAGCAGGAGTTCACACCGTGGTTGCTCGTCGGGCCCAGCCTCGGGCCTCGAAGGCGCCCGCGGATGGGGACGAAAGCGAAAGCGTCGTGGGGCGCCCAGGGAGACGGAGCCGATCACCGGCCGATCCCCCAGCACCGACTCGTCGTCGCTGTGCCAGCCCACCGTGTCCGCCCCGGAGCGGTAGAAATTCAACAGCACCGCGTTGAACCGGTGGCCGCTGGCGCACTCCACCGCCTCGCGCACGGCCGAGAGCGTCGGCGTCCACGGCGCGGCCGCGTGCTCGACGCCGGAGTAGGCGTAGGGACGCGCGTCATCCGCGACCCACGCCGTCAGACGCGGCATCGGATGCCAACGCCCGTACACGCGCACCTGCGGCTGGATCCAGGGCACCGTGTCGCGCAACTCCGCGAACCAGCGATCGGCGAGCGAGGGCTCGCAGAAGTGCGGGTCGTAGCGGTAGCACAGGCCGAGGCGATCCTCGCTCAGGCAGCGGGCCACGGTCGGGCCCGAGTCAGCGCCAGCGCAGCAGGCGACCGGCCACCGCCGCACACCCCGTAGTGAGGCCCGCGAAGACTACCGTCAGGGCGATGAAGAGCAGGCCGTTGATCCCCATCACCGCGCCGGCCGCATTCGCCAAACGAGCCCCCTCACCCATGCCGAAGGCAGCGACCACCAACAGAAAGCCCCAGGCGAAGGCGCCGGCCAGCATCGCCGGCAAGAACACGCGACGCCGCCTCGCCAACAGCACCCCGGCGAGGAAGCCAAACGCGACCGTCGCCCACCAACCGAGGGTGGCCGTGCCCACCGCCACGGGGAGCATCAGACCGACGATGAACACGCCGCGTGGAATATCCAAATCAGGATCCAAAACCGCCTCCTCGCCCCGCGACGCCCCGGCCTGGCACCAGGTGCAGGCGATGGCCATGGATGAGATCACCGACCCTCGGCGCCTCGGTGGCAGGCGCCAAATGCCCCTGCTGCCAGCCCGCCAGGCGATCGTCGTAGTGAATGCTCGCCGGATTGCCCGACTGCCCGCCCGGGTAGGTCACGTACGCCTCAGGGCCTTCCGCCGTGAGCTCCACCACCATGCGCCAGCTCGCCCCGTGGGTACCGTCGCCGCTGGAGGGGTTGAGGTTGCCAGGACCGGCCCCCAGGCTCTCGAGCTCCAGGCGGCCAAGCCCCGGAAAACGCGCCAGGTGCTTGACGTTGGCGTGGCGGTGCAGACGCCACGCCCAGCCCCCGTCTTCCGGCTCGCCGTGGGCGGCGCGCAGCTCACCCCATGCGCTCGACAAGGCGGCCCGCAGGAGATCGTCGCGCTGCTCGACGGCTGGCGTGTCGACCCGATCCCACCAGGCGGAGGTCGGATCGTTCTCGGCCAGGGCCCACACCACGGCTTCCCGCGGCCACGGCGGGCGGGGCAGGCCCCGGTCCGGCGCCGCGTCGAAGCGTAGCTCGTCCCACAGTAAGCGCTTGAGGTTGGAGAAGGCCGTCTCGAACAACAGCGGCTCCGGCGCATCGGCGAGGTACTCGCCGTCCCAAGCGGCGAGCATGGCCGCTGGCGCCTGCAGCGACTGATCAGCCGCCGCTGTAAAGAAGGGCACGAAGCGCAGGGCCTTCTCGTTGCCCGGATCCGTTTGAAACTGCCTCAGGTCTTCCGCGCTCAGGGGGCCGGGGGCTTCGCGTAGCAGACGGTTGATGCGCAGGGCTCGCCAGGGGCTGGTCCAGTTGTTGCCGAGGTAGGCCGGATCGTCCGCCGGATCCAGGGGCTGCTGGTTGGCGGAGGCCAGGTAGCCCTGATCGGGATCGACCGCCTGGGGGTAGCGATCGAGGGGCCAGTAGCCCAGCCAATCGCTGGCCCGGGTGCTGCCGTCGCGGATGAGCCGACCATCGCCGCCATCCTGCGGCTCCAATGGCCCCTCGGATCCCGCCTGCGCCTCGAGCGAGGGTCGGATCGGAAACAGGCCCGTCGAGCGAATCGCGATGCGCCCACCCACGTCTGCCATGATGAAGTTCTGCGACGGCGTCGCAAAGCTGGCGAACGCTTCCATTAGCTCATCGACGTCGCCCGCGAGCGCCGCATCCAGAAACGACGTCGGGCTTGCGCCCTGCTCGAGGGCGAGCCAACGCATGGACAGGGCCCCCTCTTGCGTCACGTACAGAGGGCCTCGGTGCGTGTAATGCTGGGTGTACTCCTCGAGCAGCACGCCGTCCGGGCCGAAGAACTGCTCGGTGGTGGACTCCAGGGGCTGCCACTCGCCGTCGAGTTCGTAGCGGGACGGCGCACTGGTATCGTCCAGGGTCTCCGCGTAGTAGTCGACGACGTCGGCCGCGTTGTTGGTCATGCTCCACGCCACCTGTGGCGTATAGCCGATGACGATGCCGGGGATACCGGGAATACTCACCCCATGCACGTCCAGGCCTTCCTCTTCGACGACGATATGCGCCTCATACCAGATCGAGGGGAGGGTGAGCGAGAGGTGGGGATCACCGGCCAGAAGCGCGTGACCCGAAGTACTTCGCGACGCGGCCACCGCCCAGTTGTTGCTGCCGAGGACCATCCCGTCCGGCACCGCCACCGGCGGCGGCACCGCGGCGAGCAGCGCATCGGCTTGCTGCAGGAGGTCAGCGTCCGGTGATGCCGGGAGGGGCAGTCGGTCGTTCGCCTGGGTCCCCGGCGTGCGTCGTGGCTGCACGGGCTCCTGCAGGGGGCTATCCACCGGATAGAGGGCATTGGCCGCGCTCTCGCCGACGAGAGCGGACGCGCGCAGACGCCACAGATCCGAGTCGCTGTAGGACAGGGTGTACGCCATGCGTCGCTCGAGCAGGACGCTGCGCAGGGGATCCCAGCGCTGCGGCGCGCGATTCAGAAAGTGGTATTCGAAAGGTCGATCCGCCTCACCTAAGGTATCGATTCGGGCGTTGATCCCCTCGGCGAGGGCCTCGTAGAGCGCCCGATCGAGGGAGGTGTCAGGCAAGGCCTCCCAAGCGCGCTTCGCGCTCCAGGCAAGGCCAAGGCGCCGCTGCTCACGATCGATGGGGAGCACGCGCTCGCCCAGCAATTCCGTTAGCGTACCCGCCGTGGCGCGGGTCTGGATTTCGAGCTGCAACAACCGATCCGACGCCTGCATGAAACCCAAGGCACGGATCGCATCGAGCAACGTGGTGGCGCGGATGTGAGGGACGCCGTGGGCGTCCACGTGCACTTCTACGGGCCCATCCAAGGTTGGAATGACCTCCGTGCTCACCGCCTGGGGGCGTGCCTGGCGGGCGACGGACCAAACGCCCGTCAGGGGATTGAGCAGCGGCCCTAAGGGCGGCAGCGGCCCGACCGGGCGCAGGCCGATGGCGATCAAGCCCGCCAGCACCACCACCGCGAGCAGCGTGCCGAGGATCCCCGGGCGAGGCTTCAAGCCCGCATCACGCATATCAGCGCCGATCATCGCGACGCGCCACGGGAAAAAATCGAACTCATGAACTTCCAGCTATGTTTGCCTGGGCGGCGGAATCCTGATTGTAATCGGCCCAGCCAGCGCACTCAGCGTGCGGGCGGCAATGCACGGGACACGCTGGTCGCCGCCGAGGCGGCCAGGACCGCTTTCACCAAGTCGCCCGGTACGAAGGCCAGGCTGGTCAGGGCCGCGCGCGACCACCCGAGCCCACCAGCGGTGGCGAGCCAGGCGATACCGCCGAAGTAGACCACCACGATGCCACCGAGCACAGCACCGAGCAGTGCCCGCCAAAACCCCACCCCGGCGCCTTGGGGCACACAGGCGCCAGCCACCCATGCGCCGAGCGGCCAGGCCCACAGGAACCCCGCCGTAGGCCCCAGGAACACGCCCAAACCGCCGCGCCCACCGGCGAGCACGGGCAAACCCGCCGCCACCAGCAACAACAGGACTACGCAGGCGAGGGCGCCGCGGATCGGGCCGAGCAATACACCCGCCAGCATGACCCCGAGCGTCTGCAACGTGATGGGCACGGGCGTGAAGCCGAGCGGGATCGGCGGCAGCAAGCCGAGGGCGCCGATCAGGGCCGCGAACACCGCAACCTGGACCAGGTGGCGAGTACTCATGCGGAGCGCTCGGCTGCCGCCCCGCGCCCATCGGCCAAGGAGGGGCGCGGAAAACCCCTGGCTTCCACCGAGTAGGTGAGCTCTTCCGCCGCCTTCATCACCCGCACCAGGACCGGCGTGAACAAGCCGCGAAGGGTGTGACCGGCCCCGCGCGCCACCTGTGCCTCCCGCGCCAGGCGCAGCTGCTCGACCATCACCGGCACCAAGGTCAGGGCCAGGGCCAGGGTGAAGGCGACCTTCTGCGCGTGCAGCCAACCGCGGCGCTCCAGGGGCAGCAGCGCACCTTCCAGGGCCCCGAGCACCGCGCTGATCCGGGTGCTGGCGGTGAAGGCGCAAGCCAGGATCAAGGCCGCTGACAGGCGCAGGGCTACCGTCGTCGCGTGGTCCAGACCCAACCAGAGCGCGTTCAGTGCGGCCAGCATCGCTACGGCAAGCAGGGGCCAGCGCAACGCCTCCACCCATCGGCGCCAAGGCAGGCCCGTGCTCGCGAGCGCCCACAACGCCAGAGCCAGACCCGCCACGAGCACCGCGCGATTCTCCTGCGTGAAGAGCGCCACCGAGAGGGGCAGCAGCAACGCAAACTTCACGCCCGCGCTGCGCCGGTGGAGCCAGCTATCGCCGGATTGAAAGAGGAACAGTTGCATTCACTATCTTTTCTATTCGGTGGATCGTTCCACGTCGGCGATCAGCGCGCGATAGGCATCGATCGCAGGAGCAGGCGGCCCGTCGAAGACCAAGCGGCCTGTGTGGAACACGAGCACACGATCGAAGTCGCCCAACAGCTCGAGATCGTGGGTCACCAACACCACGTGCTGGGAAAGCCCCGATATGGCGGCACGCACTTGATTGCGGTTGCGCAGATCGAGCAGCGCCGTGGGTTCGTCGAACACGATGAGCGAAGGCGCCATCGCCGCCACGCCTGCCAACGCCAGCAGTTGCTTCTCACCACCGCTCAGGCGGTAGCACGGACGCTGCGCGAGGTGGGTCAGGCCGTAGTGGGCGAGGGTGCGCGCTACGCGTGAATCGATCTCGTGCCTCGCCAACCCCTGGTTGGTCAACCCGAAGGCCACATCCTCAGCCACCGTGGGCATCACGATCTGATGGTCCGGCTGCTGGAAGACGAATCCGACCCGCCGCCGCACGGCCGCCAGGTTACGGTCGACGAGCAGTCCGTCCACGTGCACAGCGCCGACGTCGGGGCGCACCAGGCCGTTGAGCAATCGAACGAAGGTGCTCTTGCCCGAGCCGTTGGCGCCGATCACGCCGACCCTCGCCTGATCCCACTCG
>JBCBZW010000183.1 GCA_039815145.1 Pseudomonadota bacterium | reverse complement strand
GTGGCGATCGTCGAGAAGCGCATGATCGACCCCTTCGGCGTCAACATCCGCTCCGGCTACCCCGCCTCCTATGTGGGCGTGGCGGGCACCAACGACGCCAACACGGTGGCCGTGCTCGACGACGTCAACGCCGTACTGGATGAGTTGAACGCCGGGGCCCTGGCCGACGTGGGCCTGTGGGCCGAGATCTCCTTCGACTCCTCGGTCTATATACGTCGCGCCATCGCCCTGGTGCAGAACAACCTGGGGCTCGGGGTGCTCCTCGCTCTCGGGATCCTCTGGACCTTCCTGCGCGCGGGGCGCGCGACCCTGATCATCGGCCTCAGCATCCCCGTGAGCCTGGCCGCGTCCTTCGTCGCTCTGCAGGTGTTCGGCATCTCCCTGAACGTGATCTCCCTCGCGGGACTCGCCTTCTCCGTGGGGCTGGTGCTCGATGCCGCGATCATCGTGCAGGAGAACATCGTGCGCTATCGCCAGCTGGGGGAGGACCCGGAGCAGGCGGCCCTCAAGGGCACGCGCCAGGTGTCCGGCGCCCTGTTCGCCTCCACCATGACCACCGTGGCCATCTTCCTGCCGATCCTGTTCATGACCGGGGTGGAGGGGCAGATGTTCGGGGACCTCGCCCTGACCTTGTCCGTGTCCGTGCTGGCCTCACTGCTGGCGGCGGTGACGATGGTGCCGACGGCCAGCCGCTTCCTCCTGAAGAAGCTGCCCGACCGCGACCCCTACGCCCACTGGTGGACGGGGCTGTCCAAGGCGGTGATGTGGCTGACCAACTCTGGCCTACGTCGTAGCGTGTGGATCGTGGGGCTGCTCAGCCTATCGATCGGTTTGACCGTGGCCCTGAAGCCGAAGGCGGACTTCCTGCCCTCGGCGCAGGCGGACGCGGTGACCGTCTTCTTCAACATGCCGCCGGGCGTGAACAACGAGGTGTTCACGGAGGAGATCGGCGCGGAGATCATCGAGCGCCTGCGCCCGCACATGGATCGGGAGAAGGCGCCGTACATCCGCGGCTACAACCTCTCCATGTTCGGCAGCTTCAACATCCTCTACTTCTACCCCGACGATCCGGCGGAGACGGAGCTGTGGCTCAGCATGTTCCGCGAGGGCATGCTCGAGGGCATCCCTGACACGCAGGTGTTCGCCACCCGCGCCTCGCTCCTCGGCATCGGCTTCGGCAGCGGCGGCCGCTCGATCTCCGTCGACCTGCAGGGCGCGGACATGGACGGGCTGATGAGCGCGGCGGCCCTGGGCCTCGGCAAGATCCAGGAGGTGATCCCCGGCGCCCAGGTGCGTCCGGTGCCGGGCCTGTCCCTCGCCGAACCCGAGTTGCAGGTGATCCCCGACGAACGTCGCATCCGGGAGACCGGCCTCAACCCGCGCGATCTCGCCAACGCCATCCGCGCCACCACCGGCGGTCTCTTCGCCGGCGAGTACTTCGACGGCAACGAGCGCTACGACATGATCCTGCGCACGGGCGATTGGGCGACGCCGGAAGAGCTCGCGGCGATGCCGATTTCCACGCCTCTGGCCGGACCGCAGACGATCGGCTCCCTGGCCCAGCTCAAGCGCACGGTGGGGCCGACCCAACTGAGGCGCTTCGACGGGCAACGCACGATCAGCTTGCAGGTGGTGCCGCCCGACGACATGACGGTGGAGGAGGCCCTGGCGCGCCTGCGCGAGGATGCAGGCCCCGCCATCCAAGAGGCGCTGCCTGCCGGCTCCAGCATCAAGTACCGCGGCAGCGCCGATCAGCTGGAGGGCGCCCTGCGCAGCATGCTGGCGAACTTCCTCCTCGCGGTGCTGATCCTGTTCATGGTGATGGCGGCCATCTTCAAGTCCGTGCGCGACTCGGCGCTGGTGCTGTTGGTGATGCCCCTGGCGCTGGCCGGCGGCATCTGCTCCCTGCGCCTTTTGAATCTGTTCACCTACCAGTCGCTGGATATGCTGACCATGATCGGGTTCATCATCCTGCTCGGCCTGGTGGTGAACAACGCCATCCTGCTGGTGGGAGAGACGCGCCACGGCGAGGGCAACGGTCTCTCGCGCGCCGAAGCGGTGCGCGCCGCTATCGTGGTGCGCGCGCGTCCCGTCTACATGAGTACGCTGACGAGTATCTTCGGCATGCTGCCGCTGATGCTGATCCCCGGCGTCGGCTCGGATATCTACCGCGGCCTCGCCACGGTCATCGTGGGCGGCATGTGCTTCTCCGCCCTGTTCACCCTGTTGTTGATGCCGAGTCTCCTGCGCATGGGCGAGACCGGCGATCTGTTCCACCGCCTGCGTCGCCGCCTGCCCGGCACGCGCGACCCAGGCACCGCTGCTGATGGAGTTACCGCATGAGACACCTCACGAGGACTGCGGCTGCGTTGATCGCAGTATCCGCCCTCTCCTTCGCCCTCGCGGCCTCCGCCCAGGCGCCGGCGGCACCGGCGAGCCCGGTGGCCGTGGAGTCCGTCGTCTTCACCGAGGTGGTGCCGACCGTGCCCATCACCGGCACCGTGTTCAGCCGCAACGATGTGCAGATCACCGCCGCCATCGACGGCGAGCTCGAGTACGTGGCAGAGCCGGGCACCCAGGTGGCGGCCGGCGATGTGATCGCGCGCATCGATCCCACACAGTTGCGTCTGCTGCTGGTGGAGTTGGAGGCACAGCGCACCCGTGCGACGGCCCAGCTCGCCTACCTCGATGCGCAGCTGGAGCGCTTCGAGAACCTCCTCACCAGCAACAGCGCGGCGCGCAACGAGTACGACGAGACGCGCTCAAACCGCGATGTGGCCGCGAGTGATCTTCGCATCGCCGAGAGCCGCCTGGCGCAGACCCGCGACCAGCTGGCACGGGCCGAGGTGCGGGCCCAATTTGGCGGCATCATCACCGCTCGTGAGCGACGCGAGGGTGAGACCGTGGCCCGCGGTGCCGTGCTCGGTCGCATCACGGACACCACCCAGCTCGAAGTGCGCGTGCTCGCGCCGCTACAGCATTCCGGGCGCGTGCGGGCGGGGGATGAGCTGAAGTTGTTCGGCTACGAATCCACCTTCGTCGGCGCCGTGCGCTCGGTGGTGCCGCCGGTCGACGCGCGCACCCAGGCCATGGAGCTGCGCATCGATCTGCCGCCGGCGGCCCTCGATTACTGGAACCTGGGGCAGCTGGTGAGTGCGGCGGTTCCCCTGCGCTCGGCGCAGGCGTCCCTGGCCGTCAACCGCGACGCGCTGATCCTGCGCCAGGAGGGCACCTTCGTGTACCGCGTGCGCGAGGACGGCACGGCGCAGCGCGTGGCGGTGCAGACCGGTGAGAGTGCCGGCGAACTGGTGGCCGTGGAGGGTGAGCTATCCGAGGGCGATCGGGTGGTCGTGCGCGGCGGTGAGACCTTGCGCGACGGCCAGACCGTGCGGGTGATCAGCCCCGCCGCCTAGGTGCGGGTGTCTGGGCGCTCGAGGTCGACCCAAAGGTCGAGCCAATCACGCGCCTCGTCGAGGGGTTGCCAGCCGCCGGGGGCGGCGGGTGCGGGGTCCATGATGAACACGGCCTCGCGGCCATCGGCGGCCCGCTGGTAAGCCACCACCAGCACGGCGTGGGTGCCCTCGGCGCGCACCTGAACCGGACAGTCCTTCGTCAGCTGCTCGAGCAGCACGCCGCCGAGGTCAGCGATCGGCATCCGTAGCCAACGTGCTTTGGTGTAGCCCAGGGTGTGCCAGACCGCGGCCATCTGCGCGGGCGGCATCGGCTGATTGCAGGGGTGGTTTGGGCGGGCGCTGAGCCAGGCGAGATCCTCCTCCGGCCCGGGGTTCGGCACGAAGCGGAAGGCGATCGATGCTTGATCCGGCGCTGCTTCCTCGTGCGAGGCATCCATCGCCAGGCGCGCCTGAACGCAAGCCGCCCAACACAGGCGGCTTGCACGCTGGGTCACCCCGTGGAAGTGACTCACCTCCGCGTAGGCGACCGGTGACATGTCGGCGCCGAGGCGCCGCAGCTTCGCCGTCACCGGCCGCCGTTCCTGAGCCTTACTCTGGGGGGAGGGGAAGCTCTTCGCGTAGGGCGGCGTGGCAGGTGCGCCACATGCCCGCCATGGGGCCGTCCCAGAACGGCACGGGCATGCCCTGGTCGAGGGTCGGCACGTTCTTGCACAGCATGTAGCCCACCGCGTAGTCACCGTCTGCGTTCGAGATCGGCGTGGCGATACCGCCTACCGCGAGCAGGGTTTCCAGCTCGAGGTTCGCGATGACGATGTCGTAGCGATCGCCACCGGAGCTCAGCTGAATCGACCGCCGCCGCTCGCTCTCGCCGTGCTTGAGCACCAACTCCAAGGTGTCCTCGCATTCGACGTCCCAGATCAGGCGCGTATAGATCGCCTGGCGCCACTCGACGTCTGGGTTGTTGGCCGCACGGAAGCCGAAGCCGAGGGGCTCATCGCCTTCCACCACCACGCCGTCGACGTAGAAATGGCCACGGTCGATATGCACGGTACCGACGAGGTCCGCCTTCTTCTCGCCACCGTCGTTGACGCCGTCACGGGGGGTTAGGTTGGCGTTGAGCAGGCGCGGTCCGTCGATGGCGCCGCAACCGTGCCGGTCCCCATTGTCCGCATGCCCCATCGGCGGCACCCACATCAGGTCCTGCTCGTTGTGGGGGCCGGGCACCGGGGTGCGCGAAGGGTCCGACGTCTTCGGCAGGGGCGACATGGCAAACTGCAGGCAGTCGCTGGTCGTACCGTCGAGGGTCAGCAGTTCGTCGTCGAAGCTGTAGAGGCAGTGGCGCGCCTTGCCGAAGGCGCTGGCCTCGTTGCCGGCGAACTCCAGGTCGGGTTCGATGTAAGTCTGTGCGCGCACCTGGTCCGAGCGAACGACGATCGCCGGTACGTGCGGTGAGATGGGATACGGAAGCTGGGGACGTTGCAAGCCTGTTCGCAGGTCGACCAGTCCGGCGAGGAACGTCGTACGACCGTCCTTGTGTCGTAGCGGGATTATGTTTATCGCGCCCCGAAATTCTATCCTAGCTAGCGTCATGTGTTGGCCTCCTAGCCGCGTTGTTTTGTTGATAACGCCACTACCTAGTGTGTTGAAGCCATCAAATCTCTCGCCTTAGAAATACTTTCGGTGAGAACGGGAGCTGTTCTCAGTGAGGAGTAGGGGGCGGGCCACTCTCCATCGGCGCATTATTCGGCTACTATTTCCGTCCAAGGGTCGCTTGAGGTCCAAGAGGTTGCGCAGGTTCGGTTTTCTCGCGGTGGCGATGGGGGTGTCTCTGTTTGGGTGTGGCCAGACGGAGACCTATCGCGGTGTCGCGCCAATGTTCGACGCAGGGCGATGGAGTGAGGCACGGGTATCCGCAGATGGTCCCCCGACCCCCTGCGCGCCAGTGGTCGCCGATGCGTTGGCCGAGTACTGCAGCGACGTGATGGCCCCTGGGGCGGCCACGGACGCACGGCAACGGGCATGGGCGGATTCGCGTGGCGCCCTGGACGGGCACCAGACTGCCTTGTGGTATCTGTCTGCTGCCTCCGAGCGTCCGCTCTCGGCACCGTTGCTGGAGACCCATCTGCGGGGCAACGAAGCGTCGCAGTGGCACTGGAATGATCTGGCCGCCGCCTACTACAACTCACGCCGAGACAACACGGACTGGCGGGCCTACGAGGCGGCGTGGGTTGCTGTGGACCGCGCGCTAGCGCTCGCCCCCGATGACCCTCGGGCGCTCTACAATCGCGCGCTCATCCTCGAGTCGAGTGGCATGCTCGAAGCGGCCGAGGAGGCGTGGCAGGCGTACCTGGTGCACGCTGAATCGGACGACTGGGCGAGGATCGCCACGCAGCGACTGGCGAGTCTGGAGGATGGCGAGGCGGCGAAGACGGCGATACGAGAGCAGGTCAGCGGACTCACCGCTCAGCCCTCCACCCTGAGGTTCGACTTGACGCCGGCGATGGAGAATCTCGCTCGTGCCAACCTGGCCAGCGCCTTGCTTGATGACGGCACGCTGCTCGAGGCGCTAGGCGCTGATCCGATCGGCAGCTGTGACACGAGCAGGCGCGAAGCGCTCATGCGTTGGGGTGCGTTGCAGAGCACGCAAGGCCGGGGGTACTCCCTGTTGCAGGACACGCTCACCTGGCTCTGCGGGCCGCAGCAAGTCGAGCGCGCGGGCGCGGTTGCAGTCCTGGCGACAGCGATCCGCTCCTACTACGACTACAAGCCCACCTTCGCCCGCGAACGGGCGGCCGAGGCAGCGCCCTTGCTAGAGGAGACTGGCAGTCCGCTGGCGTGTGTGGCGCATCTTATCGAGGGCACGGCCCGCTTCGCAGAAGAAGGTTACGACGACCCGCAGAAGCTCGAATCGTTGCAGACGTTGCTCGAGGCGGCGACCCGCTGCAAGTATCCCATCGTAGTGGCGCGGGGCTTCGAGCGCCTGGGGTCCACCGCACTGCGCCGGTCGCGGTCCGAGGAAGCGATCGCGGCTTATCGGCGCGCGGAGGACGTGTTAGCCGGCGGACACGACGAGAGTCGTCTGGCGCGTATCCGTTCCCTCTATGCGAGTTCACTAGCGACGATTGGTCGCCACGATGCAGCATCGAACGCCCTGATACATGCGCTAGAGGGAGTACGCGAAGCGGCGCTTCCTTCGTGGAGGATCGGCGACGTGTGCATATCTGGCGCCGCCATTGCCACCCGGGCCAAGGCCCATCACATGAGCGAGCTCTACGCCGACTGCGCCATTCGCCACCTACCGGCAGATGCAGGTCCGACAGCAGAATCGGAAGCGTATGTGATTCGTGGCATGGCGCGTCAACTACTCGGCAAGGTTTCCCTCGCCCAGAAGGACTTTGAGGCGGCGCGAGCCGCGGCGCGCCGGACGGAGGAGAGCATCGAGGCCAGACTGAACGAAGTGTTCGTCGACGCCATGGTGGGGGACGCATTGGTTGCCAGGTCCCCACTGCTGGCGATCGCGCCCCTACAGGCGGCGGCCGATTTCTATGAGGAAGGCGGCAACGCCGCCTTAGAACTCCATGCTCGCCAGTCCTTGGTGGCTGCCTTCGATGCCCTCGGCCAAAGTGGACAAGCCGATCTGGAGCTCAGCCGAGTGCTCGAACGGCTAAACAGCCTGCCCAATGCGCAGGACAGCACGATTCGGCGTTGGCGCTACCAGTACGACAGAACCGTCTATGAGCGTCAGCTTCGGGCCCAGATCCGGGCTGGTGCGTACGCGGATGCACTAGCGGCACTCGTAGGCTCACGGCAACCCGAGCGCTTCGGTGGGGTAGACACGCGCTCGATAATCGATGCCGCCAGGCCTCGGGGATCAGCGGGGCGAAGAGAGGTCACGCTGGTCTTCGCATGGCTAGGGGAGGGGATAGTAGGCTGGCGAATAGATGAAAGTGGCGAGCTGACATTTTTCGAAGCACCCGACCGCGGGGCGAGCTCAACGAGTTGGTACACGCTTATCGAGCGTGCTGCGGGGACAGGCACGCTGCCAATTCCGGGAGGTCGCGAGGCGGCCCTTAGCGAGCTCTACGACGCGCTGATTCGCCCTGCTACGTCGGATCTTCCAGCCGACACGCGCATTCATATCATGCCGGACGGTCCCCTGTTCGGGTTGCCGTGGCCGGCGCTATGGGATCGAGAGGCCGAGCGCTATCTGGTGCAACAGTTCCACGTGGATGTGGCCGTGGAGTTGTCGTCCGATACGGGACTCGACGGTAGGGATGGACCGTGGCGCCGAGTGGATGTGTTCGCGGATCCCTCTGCTGGAGGCAACGTACCCTTGGCTTCCGTGGAGCGCGAAGCGGCCGTCATCAATGAGGTGTTCTCGGCGCTCGGCGCCGACGTGCTGCGCTACGAGGGGCGCTCTCTCACGCGCGAAAGCTTCGAGGAAGCGCTCTTCAGCGCTGATGTCGTCCACTACGCTGGTCACGGCGAGGTGGACATTATCGATCCGGCACAGTCACGTTTGATTTTGCGTCGCGATCCGAGCGGTCGCGTGTTGGCGGCGGTAGCGGCGGCAGATCTGGACAGGCTTTCCCCCGAGGGCAAGAGGGCGCCAAGGCTCGTCGTACTGGCCGCTTGTGACACGGCGGCCTACAGTGATCGACTCCCTCATGGGCTCGCGGTCGTCCGGCCCTTGTTGGAACTCGGAACGCGCGAGGTGGTGGGTGCCCTGCGGCCGATCGACGATAAGTCCTATCAAGCGCTCATGGAGCGTTTCTACCGCGCGATCGGAACGGGG
>JBCBZW010000182.1 GCA_039815145.1 Pseudomonadota bacterium | reverse complement strand
GCCTGACGCGCACGTTCTCTCGACCTGGCGCAGGAGTATTCATGACAAGCGTTCCTCAACGACGCTCGGGTCCCCTCACGCTGTTAGCCATTGCGGCGCTGCTCGTCACCGTGTTGGCCAGCGGATGCGCCACCAGCGCGGATGCGGCCGACGCCGCACGACGCCGCGACCTGGTCCTGGTACCACCCGATTCGCAGCCGGTCGACTCCCTGCGCTGGAATCGCGTGCGCTCGATCGAGCCCTTGAACGATCGCATGATCCTGATCAATGCCAGACGCCCCTACCTGCTGGTGCTGGCGACCGCCTGTCGTGGCCTGCAACCGAACAGCGTGGTGGTCTCCGACAACATCGGGGCCAAGTTCCAGCCGCGCATCGACACTTTGATCTTCGTCGATCCCTTCTCCGACGTGGCCTTCAACGGCGCCGGGGGCCCCGGCACCCTCGACAACATCGCCATCGTGAACCCGAGCTCGCGCACGCAGGTGGGCCGCGGCGGCGTGGTGTGCCAGCCCGAGACGCTCTACGCCCTCGACAGCGACGAGTCGGTGGAGCAGGTCCGCCAAGCCGTCTCGCGCAAACGACGGGAGAAGTAGTGGCGGTGAGCAGCGGCGATGGGCAGGGCATGCGGGTCGGGGTGTTTCAGTTCCACCCGACCTTCGGCGACGTCGAGGGCAACCGTCAGCGGGTGTGCGACGCGCTCGCCGAGGTCGAGGCCGACCTCCTCGTGCTGCCGGAACTCGCGTTTACGGGCTATCACTTCGTCGATCGCGCGGAGGCCACGTCGCTCGCCGAGCCCCTCGACGACTCGCCCACCCTCAGCGCCCTCATCGACCTCTGCCGCGCGCGCGACCTGCACCTGGTCACCGGGTTCACCGAGCGCGCCGGCGAGCAGCTGTTCAACAGCGCGTTGCTGATCGGCCCGGACGGCCTGATCGACTGCTACCGCAAGCTGCACCTGTTCAACACCGAGACCGCCATCTTCGATCCCGGCGATCAGCCCCTGCGCGTGCACGAGGTGCGCGGCGTGCGCCTGGGCATGATGGTGTGCTTCGACTGGGCGTTTCCGGAGGTGGCCCGCACCCTGGCCCTGCGCGGTGCCCAGGTGCTGTGCCATCCGAGCAACCTGGTCCTCACCTTCTGCCAGCAAGCGATGATCACCCGCTCGATCGAGAACCGCGTCTTCGCCGTCACCACCAACCGCTTCGGCGAAGATCGTCGCCCCCACGGTGCGCTGGACTTCACCGGCCAGAGCCAGGTCACCACGCCGAAGGGCGAAGTGCTCTTATCCTGCGCCGGTGACGCCGAGGCACTGCGCGTGGTGACCATCGACCCCACCGAGGCCGACGGCAAGTTCATCACCCCCGCCAACCACGTGCACGACGACCGCCGACCCGAGTTCTACGCCTGACACCGGCACGCGACGCGACCCTTCTCCTCTCAAGGGCAACTCCGTCACGAGCGTTGGCGCGCGTCGGCCCACTTCCGCCGCTACACTTGGGCGCTGTCCGTCGATTGCAGCGGTTGCTCCCGATCGCGCCGAAACGCTAGACGACAAAGAAAACATATATTTAACTGGAGGTTACATGCGATTTCTCGCGTCCTTTGGAGCTACCGCAGCGGCGGCTGCCCTACTCGCGGTAAGCGCCCAGGCCGAAGAGCCACTCGCGGCTTTCAACAGCCTGAAGCTGCGCAACCTCGGGCCCGCCGTCACCTCAGGGCGCGTGGTCGAGTTTGCCGTCCACCCCGACAACCAACACCACTACTTCGCCGCCACCGCCTCCGGCGGCCTGTGGCTGACCAAGAACGACGGCATCACCTGGAGCCCGGTGTTCGACCGCTACGGCAGCTACTCGATCGGCACCGTGACCCTCGACCCGCGCAACCCGCAGGTGGTCTGGGTAGGCACCGGTGAGAACAACAGCCAACGCAGCGTGGCCTACGGGGACGGCATCTACCGCTCCGTCGACGGCGGGCGCAGCTTCGAGAAGATGGGCCTCGAAAACTCCGAGCACATCAGTCAGATCGGCTTCCACCCGAAGGACCCGGACATCGTCTACGTGGCGGCCCAGGGCCCCCTGTGGAGTGAAGGCGGCGACCGCGGCTTCTACCGTTCCAGCGACGGCGGCGCGAACTGGGAGCGCCTGCTGCACGTGAACGAGTACACGGGCGCCAACGAGTTCGTCGTGCACCCGGACAACCCGGACCACATCGTGGTCTCCACCTACCAGCGGCACCGCGCCGTGTGGACCCTGATCAACGGCGGTCCCGGCAGCGGCGTGCACAAGTCCACGGACGGCGGCAAGACCTGGCGCAAACTCGCCGGCGGCCTGCCGGGCAAGAACGACCTCGGCCGCATCGGCCTGGCCTCGGCCCCGTCCAACCCGAACATCCTCTACGCCATCGTCGAGGGCATCGACGGCGACGGCGGTGTCTATCGCTCTTCAGACTTCGGCGAGACCTGGGAGAAGCGCTCCGGCTACAAGACTACGAGCGCCCAGTACTACAACGAGATCACCGTCGACCCCTACGACAGCGACCGCGTCTACTCCCTCGACACCTTCACCAGCGTCTCAGAAGACGGCGGTAAGTCATTCAAAAGGCTATCATTCAAAGCCAAGCATGTGGACGACCATGCGATCTGGATCGACCCCGACGACACCCAGCACATCCGCATCGGCGGCGACGGCGGCGTGTACGAGAGCTTCGACCGCGGCCAGACCTGGCGCCACGCCCGCAACCTGCCCCTGACCCAGTTCTACCGGGCGACGCCGGACAACGGCTTCCCCTTCTACTCGGTCTACGGCGGCACCCAGGACAACAACACCCTGGGTGCGCCCGTGCGCACCACCTTCTCCCGCGGCATCACCAACGAGGACTGGACCTTCACCCTCGGCGGTGACGGCTTCAAGCCGCAGATCGACCCGACCGATCCCTCGATCGTCTACAGCCAGTACCAGTACGGCGGCCTCGCCCGCTACGACATGAAGACCGGCAACGCCGTCTACATCGCGCCCCAGCCCGGCCCCGGCGAACCCGCCCTGCGCTGGAACTGGAACGCGCCGCTGATCATCAGCCCGCACGATCCCGCCCGCCTCTACTACGGCGCCGAGAAGCTGTTCCGCTCCGACGATCGCGGCGACAGCTGGACCCCCGTGAGCGGCAACCTCACCCGCCAGCTCGACCGTAACGAGCTCGAACTGATGGGCCGCATCTGGTCCGTCGACTCGATCGCCAAGAACGCGTCGACCTCCGTGTACGGCTCGCTGGTGGCCCTCGACGAGAGCCCGCTGGTCGAAGGCCTGCTCTACGCCGGCACGGACGACGGCTTGATCCAGGTGAGCGAGAACGGCGGCGAGCAGTGGCGTTCGGTGTCCAGCATCATCGGCGTGCCGAACATGTCCCTGGTGGAGGACATCATCGCCGACCTGCACGATGCGGATACGGCCTACGCAGTGTTCGACAACCACAAGCGCGGCGACTTCCGCCCCTACGTGTTCAAGTCCACGGACCGTGGCCAGACCTGGAAGAGCATCACCGGCGACCTGCCCGAGCGCGGCACGGCGCACACGATCATCCAGGACCATGTGGATCCGAACCTGCTCTTCGTGGGCACGGAGTTCGGCCTCTACGTGACCCAGGACGGTGGCAAGCACTGGGCGGCGCTGAAGGGCGGCTTCCCGACCATCGCCGTGCGTGACCTCGAGATCCAGCGCCGCGAGGGCGACCTCGTGGTGGCGAGCTTCGGCCGCGGTATCTACATCCTCGACGACTACAGCCCCCTGCGCACCAAGGCCGCCGACCTGCAGGCCGCCGACGCGCACCTGTTCCCGGTGAAGGATCCCTGGGCGTTCTTCGAGCGCTACGACGGCGACTCCCCGGGCACCGGCCGCTACGCCGCGCCCAACCCCACCTTCGGCGCCGTCTTCACCTACCACCTGAAGGACGGCTACAAGACCCTGCGCGAGCAGCGTCGCGAGGCCGAGCGCAAGCTCGAGAAGAGCGGCGCCGACACGCCCTACCCCTCCTGGGATGAGCTACGTGCCGAAGATCGCGAGGAAGCGCCGAGCGTGGTGCTGACCGTGCGCGACGGGGACGGCAACGTCGTGCGTCGCCTCTCCGGCCCCAAGGGCAAGGGCCTGCACCGCGTGGCCTGGGACCTGCGCATGCCGCCGGCGGACCCCGTGAACCTCAACGCCCTCGGCGAGCGTCCGCCCTGGTGGCCCGCGCCGGCCGGCCCGATGGTGGTGCCGGGTGAGTACACCGTGTCCCTCGCCGTGCGCCAAAGCGGCGAGCTGACCGACCTTGGCGAGCCCCAGACCTTCACGGTCAAACGCCTCGACCAGGGCGGCATCATCGCCGAGGACCTCGATGAGGTGGTGGCCTTCCAGCGCAAGACCCATCGCCTGGCCCGCGCGGTCGATGGCGCCGCCACGTACATGGGCGAGATGGACACGCGCCTCGCGCACCTGAAGAAGGGCCTCAGCGACACCATGGCCCCAACCGAGAGCCAACAGCAGCAGCTGCGGGCGATCGAGGCGGCGATGGCGGACCTCAAGGTGCTCATGAACGGCGATGCCACCGTCGCACGCCGGGCGGAGCCCGTGCCCTGGCCGATCACCAATCGCGTCGGCAGCATCCAGTTCGGTCACTGGGACAGCTACGCGCCGGTCACCGGCACCCACCGTCAGGCCTACCAGATCGCGGCGCAGGAGTTTGCCGGCGCCCTGGAGGAGCTGAAGCGGATCGACGGGATGCTGGAGCGCCTCGAGGGCGATGCGGAGCGTCTCGCCGTGCCGTACACGCCGGGGCGTTTGCCTAACTGGCAGCCTGAGTAGGCACGAGGGCGCATGGACGGCTGCCTAACGCAGGCGGCCGTCCAATCCTCCTGCGCGGGGAGCGCAGACCTCACCGGAGACGCCGGATGCCGAACGAGAGCTGGGGCAGCATGACGTGGCTGGTGGAGGACGCCTCGCATCCTGGCGCCGACCTCTCCCTCGCCCGCATGACGGTGCTCCCCGGGCACACGAGCCCGGCGCACCGCCACCCCAACGCCAACGAAGCGATCCACCTCGTGAGCGGCGAACTGGAGGTTCGCCTGGGGGCCCAGTGGGTGCCGGCCCACCCTGGCGACACGATCTACGTGCCCAGCGGCACCACCCATCAAACCCGTTGCCTGGGGGACACGGAAGCCGTCTTGATCCTCGCCTATTCCGCCGGCCGACGGGCCTACGAGGACATGGAAGGCACCGCGGCCGACTGAGGCTATCGGCGGTGGTCGGGGATCCTTCCACCCGACCACCGCCTCCGCCGCCTAAGGCGGTCCGAAGGACTTCAGTCCTTCGCGCTCCGGGGTGAACGGGCAGGCGCCCTGGGTCACCGTGATGGTGTCGGTCACGGTAAACAGGATGCCGCCGTTGTCGATGCCGATCACATCGGCCGTGCGCGCCGGCAGGTTGAGATCGACGATGGCGATGTCGTAGCCAAAGAAGTCCGGCACCGCGCAGGAGCCGCTCTGACAGACCAGACGCACCTCACCGCCACCGGTCGGCACAACGCCGCTGAACGCGGTGTCCGCGCCTGCACAGTCGTAGCCCTCCCAGGTGAAGCCGACGCCCGGCGTGAAGCTCACCCCGTCGCAGAAGGAGTCGAAGCTGATGCACACCTGAGCGTTGGCGGCAGAGGCGCCAAAACCGAGCAGCATCATCACCGCAAGTACCCGTTTTATATCACTTACCTCGTTGTTGGATCAGACCGGCAACGATGGCTGTCGCGGGAATCGGGGAGTGAGTGACACGCGCGGCCATCCTTGCCTATCCCTCTAGGCGTCCTCTGACCGGATATCGGATCAGGGGCGACTTTCGGTCAGCTCTTTCCGATGCCACGCGCCCATCACGGCTCATCGCCCCGACGGCCTGCTAGACTCCGGCGCCATGGCCAACGCCGACGCCCCACCGCCGCCCCCCGACGCACCAGCACGCGCCCGCGCCCGTGCCTACGCACGCCAGCACGTGACAGACCCTCGCCTCGCCAGCACCGTCGCGGCAGGCTTCGACGCGCCGTTCTTCCAGGCGGGCCTCGCCGGCTACTCCGACGGCGCCATGCGCCTCATCGCCCGCGCCCACGGCGCCCCCTTCTGCATCACCGAGGCCCTGCTCGACCGCAAGCTCGTCGACGGCGGCCGCGGCAAGCGTCAGGAAGACCCGGACCTGCTGCAGAAGGAAGCGCGCGGCCTCGGCGATCTGGAGGAGAACGCCGTCGCCCGCCTCGACGATCATCCCGTCGCCGGCCAGGTGATGGGCACGGAGCCCGAGTGGATGGCGCGCGGGGCCGTGGCCCTGGCGGAGATGGGCTACGACGTGGTGGACTTAAACCTCGCCTGCCCGGTCAAGAAAATCCGTAAGCGCCGCCGCGGGGGCCACTTCCTCGCTGCCCCGGACGACGCGATCGCCATCCTGCAGGCCGTGCGCGACGCCGTGCCAGCGCAGATTCCGTGCACCGTGAAGTTGCGGCGCGCCTTCGACGACACGCCGGCGATGGCGCTCGCCTTCGAACGCATCTTCGATGCTGCCTATGAAATCGGCTATGCCGTCGCCACGGTGCACGCCCGCACCGTCGAGCAGAAGTACAACGGCCCCGCGCGCTGGCCCTTCCTCCACGACCTCGTGCAGCGCTACCCCGATCGGCTGATCTTCGGCAGCGGCGACGTGTGGACCGTGGACGACATCTTCCTGATGCTTGCGGACACCGGCGTGCACGCCGTGTCCGTGGCCCGCGGGTGCATCGGCAGTCCCTGGATCTTCCGTCAGGCACGGGCCCTGATGACGGGTGGCGACGTCGTCGCGCCCACGCTCGCCGAGCAGCGCGACGTGCTACTCACGCACCACACGCTCGCGATGCGTCTCTACGGCGAGCGCAGCGCGACGCGCCAGATGCGCAAGTTCGGCATTCGCTTCTCCACCCACCACCCGTTCGCGCCGAACGATGTGCGGCGGGCGTTCACCCGCGTCGATGGCGCCGATGCCTGGACGGCGGTACTGGAGACGCACTACACGCCCGAGCGCGCGGCGAGCGTCGCTGGGTAGGAGGTCGCGACCCTTGAAAGTGCTCGTCACCGGGTCCTCAGGCTGGCTCGGGCGTCACCTGATCCCGCTGCTCGAAGCAGCAGGCCACGACCCCGTCGGCATGGACGTCGCCCCCTCTCGCTGGACCACGATCAACGCTAGCATCGTCGACACTGACGTCGTGCACGGCGCCTTCGCCGATCACGCCTTCGACGCGGTGATCCACGCGGGCGCGCTGCACAAGCCCGACATCGTGCGCTACCCCCAGCAGGCGTTCGTGGACGTGAACGTGACGGGGACGCTCAACCTGCTCGAAGCCGCCGCCGCCCGCGCCGGCACGCGCTTCATCTTCACCTCCACGACCTCGCTCATGATCAGCCGGGCGATACGCGACGAGCACAGCGACGCCGCCATCTGGCTGGACGAGCAGTACGGGCCGATCGAACCGCGCAACGTCTACGGCGCGACCAAGCTCGCCGCGGAAGCCCTGTGTCGCCAGCACCACATCGATTTCGATCTGGAAGTGATCGTGCTGCGCACCTCGCGATTCTTCCCCGAGGACGACGATACGCACCACGTGCTGAGCGGCCCCAACATGAAGGCTAACGAACTCCTCAATCGACGCGCGTCGGTGGAGGACATGGCGCGCGCTCACCTCACCGCGCTCGAGCACGAGGGCGAGCTTGGCTTTCGCCTCTACCTCGTCTCCGCGCCCACACCCTTCTCACGGACCGATCTGCGAGCGTTGAAGGCAGACGCCCGCGCGGTGATCCGCAGGCGCTACCCGCAGGCCGAAGCGCTCTATGCGGAACAGGGTTGGGCGCTACCGACGCAGATCGGGCGGGTCTACGACGGCACGCTCATCACTCGAGATCTGAACTTCGCCTACGAGACCCGCTTCGAAGACGTGCTCGACGCCCTGGCGGCCGGCAAGCCGGCCCCCGTCGCGCACGATGCCACCTACACCTCTCCCCTGGTGAGGTAGAGGCTCGTCATCCGCTGGGGGACGGTACACCCCCCTCGCATCACCCCGGCGGCGGGCGCCTCAGTCCTGCGACACCACCACGCGCGGCCGACCGTCGAGGCGGTAACGGATCCCATACTCGCGTGCCTTGGCCTCGAAGTCCGCGAGCTGCTCGGCGGGCAGGATCTCCCCGACGCCCTGCACTTCGAACAGATCTCCCGCGTACAGCAGCATCAGCAGGAACGAGATCAGCGCTTCCGTGCTGGTG
>JBCBZW010000181.1 GCA_039815145.1 Pseudomonadota bacterium | reverse complement strand
CTTCGGATGCCGATACCGTCTGCGTGAGGTCAAAGCGCAAGAGCGTGCCGCCGCCGCGCACTTCAAACTGGCTGACGGCCGTGTCGTCCACACCATCGCCGTTGGAGTCACTCGTCACGTTCGCCGCGGTGACCACGCTGGTCAGCGAATCATCGGGCCCGAACACGTCCTGCCAGGCTTGGATCGTGGAGAGCAGTTCACGCTTGCCCGCGTCACGCTCGAAGTAGAAGAACCCCGACGTGAAGGCCACGAGATCGGCGCCAAACCCTACGGGATTGAACAGGTCTTCGAACTGAGCCTCGAACGCTCCCCAGGAGCCGAACTCGTCGGCGGAGACGCGGAGATAACCGTCCGCGTTGAAGTCTGGGCCGGTGGCCAGCGTCGCTGGCGCGGCGGGTGAGTTGGTGGTGTTGTTGTCAGCGCTGTTGCCGCTGCCTTCGTTGTAGTCTGCTAGTGCCGTGCCGGCGCCCACCATTAATGTGGTGCCCAGCGCTACGGCACACGCGTGCGCGAGTGTCCTATTCATCAGTGTCCCCTTGAAGCCAGGCAGGTGCGATCGTCTCCCTACGTTCGAACCAGCCTCACGGTGTTGATGGCACCGACCCTCCCATCCTTAGGATCGCGCGCCGTGACCTCCCTGTCATTCGGCACGGGCGAACGCCCGCGCTGATTTGACAGTGTCACACCGATGATTCCGCAAGGAAAGCGTCGTTTTCGTGCTGCGGCTGCAGCACGCGTGCGCTATGCGGCAGTGCGTGAAGTCAGAAATCGGTGCCAACGCGCGAATACCCCCATCAGGCACGTGCCGCCTGTGGTCGGCACTTCGCCGCCTACGCGCTGAGGGAGACAACGATGACAATAACGACTGGCACGTACCCCGCCGGGATTCTCACCGACCCGCTATTCACCGATCTTCTGAGCGATCCGCAGCAGCGATCACCCAGGGGCCTCGGCCCCAGGGAGTCGTTGGAGGCTACAATGACCGCGCGGCGGTCCTCGTCGGCGCTGAGCGGCGTGCCCAGCACCGCCGCCTCGTGGGTGCGACGATTGACGTACCGCTGTCGCTACGGATCAGGGATGAACGACGCCTCGCCAGCCAACGCCAGGGCAGCGGACGCCCGCCTGCTCACCGACGCCCTCGCTGGCGATCGTGCCCAGCTGAAGACGCTGCTCGATCGACTCACGCCCATCGTGCAAGCACGCGTGGCGCGCTGCCTGCTGCGCGCCGGCCAGGCCCGCGACGTACGACGCGACGTGGAAGACCTCACGCAGGACGCTCTGGTCGAGCTGTTCGCCAATGACGCCCGCATCCTGCACGCGTGGCGCGACGATGCGGGCCTTTCCTTGAACAACTACGTCGGCCTGGTCACCGAGCGGCGCACCATCTCCGCCCTGCGCAGCGCCAAGCGCAACCCCTGGCGCGAGCAGCAGAGCGATGCGGATGCGCCGGAAGCGGTCGACACCACCCCGGCGGTCGAGCGGCGGGTGCTGGCGGGCGATCTTCTCGAGCGCATGCTCACGCGCCTGCGGGAGAGCCTCACGCCCCTCGGCTTCCACCTGTTCGAACTGCTCTACGTGCAGGAGTTGGACACGCCCCAGGTGTGCGCCGCGACGGAGCTCTCCCCGGAGGCCGTCTACGCCTGGCGCAGCCGCTTGCGCCGCGCTGCACGCCAGGTGCATGCGGAACTCATGTCAGATTCGCCCGCCAGCGGGCGAAGTTCACCCCAGTAGCCCCAAATCGCTCAGTTATGAACGAAGAAGACGATCTGTTGACCTCCATGGCGACCCAACGACGCGAAGACGACGCCGACTGGCAGTCGACCTTGGCGCGCCTGGGCCTCGAGGAAACGCTGTTGGAGCAATACGCCGCCGGCACGCTCGGTGCGCAGGAGCGAGATCGTCTCGAGTCGATCGCCCACGGCAACGAGGAAGCGAAGCGAATCCTCACCGCGTATGCGCCGCTTGCCGATACCTTCCAAAGTGCGTTGCTGGATCGCGTGGCCGCGACCCTGGACGAGGCACCGGCGGCCGCGGTCCCGCAAGAGGCGGCGCCGAGCGCTTCGGTGACGCCGCTCACGCCGAAGGCCGAACGGCGCCGCGGCTGGCGACCGGCCGTGGCGATCCCCTCGGCCCTGGCCGCAGGGCTACTGATCGCCGTGCTGCTCCCCGCACTGCTCACGGGGCCCACACCGCGCCAGGCACTGCCCGACTACGTGCTGCAGGTTGGCGGCATGACCGCTGAGCTGCGCTCAGATCCGACCCAGGATGTGCGCGTCACGCCCACCAGCCCCACCCCCGCCGCGGTGGCCGTGGCGCCCGGCAATCAACTGCGCCTGCTGATGACCCCCGGCACCGAGAGCGAAGCGCAGGTGAGCGCTCGCCTCTACCTGCAAGCGAGCACCCAGACGACGCCGCAGGCCCTGCCCCTCGACGCCTCCCTCGTGCGCACCTCGCCGAGCGGCGCCGTGCGCATCGAGGCCCGGGTGGGGGAACAGCTGCCCTTGCCGAACGGCAGCTCCCGTCTGCTCATCGTCGTCGGCCAAGAAGATGCGCTGCCGACCGCCGCCACGCTAGCGGGGTTGATCGGTGAGTACGGGGGGGTCGACGGCGGACAGTGGCAGGCCTTCGCGCTCGACATCACCCTGAGCGAGTAGTGAGGCGACGACGCTCATGCACGGTTCAGGCTCCATCGCCCTCGTCCTCCTGAGCGCCATCACTGCCCTGACCCTGACGGCGTGCTCGCGCGAGGAAGCACCGCCCGAAGCGTCTTCCCGTGCCACCGCCAGCCCGCCGTGGCAAACGCCCCTCTTCACCGGGTGCGATAGCGTGCTGGCGGGCCCGATCTGCCTGCTCAACGAAGGCGCGCCCGTGCACGTCTGGCTGCCGCACCCGAGCGCAGCGCTGGAGATCACCGGCGGCGAGCTGTCGGACCAACGCACCGTCGACGGCGGGCGCTACCTCACGATTCTGCCCAAGCGACTGCCCGGCACCCTCGGTGTAATCGGCGCAGAGGCCAGCGCGCGTTGGCGCCTCGATCTCGCCAACAGCACCGCGATCGAACCTGTCCTCAGCGAGGCCAGAGCGTTGCGCGCACAACGTGATCTCGAGCGGGCCATCGACACGGTTACCCCCCTGAGTGACGACCAGCACCATCCCCGCCAGATCCTCGCCACAGCCTACGCATCCCATTGGGCGGGGCTCGCCAACCTCGCGGCCGGCGATGCCGACGGCGCCCTGACCCTGCTCCATCGCGCCGTCGAACACTACGCCCGGGCGGACCGTCCGGAAGATCTTATCGATGGCGCCACCGTCGCCCTCTACCTGCACCTGCACCGCAGTGAGTTCGCCGAGGCCGGGGCGCTCCTCGAGCGAATCCGACCCGAGGCCACGGACCTCGACCAGCTCGGTGGCCAGGGGCGCTACCTGCTGGCGTACTACACCGGCGCCCTTGCCAGCCACGTCGGGGACTACCGCAACGCCCTCAGCCACCTGCAGCGGGCCGCGAGCACCGCACGGCGCCTCGAACTGCACGGCCATCGGCAGCTCGCCGAACAGTGGCTGGCGTTGCAGCTCCAGGCCGTGGGCCGCCGTGAGGAGGCGGATAAGCTGCTGGTCGCGCTCTCTGCTCGCGCCAGCGGCCTGTCGGGGTCGTGCGCGCGGGCTCAGCTTGCGAACAATATCGGCTGGAATCGACTGTTGGCCCTGGAGTCACGCCAGGCCGCGCTCGACCCACTCCCTCCCCTGCGCGACGCCCTCACCGCGTACCAGGACCCGGCTTGCCAAGCGACGCGCGAGCAACTGGCTAACGCCCGAATCAACCTCAGCCTCGCCTACCTGCACGGGGGCGACGTCGACGCCGCCACGCGCCTGCTCGACACCCTGCTCGATGAGGGCGATCTCGCGCCCGAACTCGCCCATTGGCTGCACGATGCACGGGGCCGGGTGGCTCTCGAGCGCCAGGACCCTGAGGCGGCCCTGCTCGCCTACGATGCCCTCGCGCAGCTCGCGCAGCAGCGCTACGACGACCAGGCGCGCTGGCGCGCACAGGCAGGCCGCGCGCAAGCGTTCGAAACCCTCGGCGAGATCGATGCCGCCCTCGACGCGTACGGCCAGGCCGAAGCGTTGCTCGCGTCGCAGACCGTGCAGGTGCCGGTCAATGCCGGCCGCGAGACGTTCCTGGCCCGCCACCGATGGGTCACCCTCGCCTACCTGCGCCTACTCATCGACCACGGGCACCTCGCCGAAGCCTACGGCGTCGCCCGGGATGCGCGGAGTCGGACCCTGCGCAGCCTGCGGCGAGCGGATCGCCTGGCCGCCCTAGACGACGATGAGCGCAACCGCTGGCGGGAGGCGATGGCGGCCTACGTGCGGGCCCGCGACCAGCTGGCGGCGGAGGCGGCGCAGGACTGGACGCTGCCAGCCGACGCCCTGGGGCCCACGCGCGCCGCCCGCGAAACACTCGCCTCGGAGCTTCACCGCACGCTCGATGGCGCCTTCGCCGTCCTCGACCGTGCCCCGGATCCCGAGGCAGGCGGGCGACGGCCGCGCGTCGCGGGCGAAACCCAGCTCCTCTTCTTCGCCACCGACGAGGACAGTCACGAGGACACGCGGTGGCTGGTCTTCGCCCAGAGCGACCAGGGGCTCGAGGCCGCGGAGGTGGCTTGCCCGCAGTACGCCCTCGCCGATCCACAGCTGCACGGTGGCGCCCTCAGCGCCTGCCTGTTGGAACCGTTCGCATCGGCGATCGACGGCGCTCGCCAGCTGCGCTTGCTTACCTCCGGCGCCCTGAACAATCTCGACTTCCACGCCTTGCCTTGGGGTGAAGCGCCCCTGCTCGTGCACGCGCCCGTGAGCTACGCGCTGGATACGGCGGCCGCCCAAACCCTGTCCCCGCCGCCCCCCGCACCCAGTGCGCTCATCGTCGGGGATCCGCGCGGCGACTTACCCGCCGCACGCGAGGAGGCCCAGCGGGTCGCCACCCTGCTCACCCAACAGCGACCGAAGGCACCGCACATGCTGCTCGGATCCGACGCCAGCCTGGCGCGCATGCGCGCTGCGCTGGAGGAGGCGGATCTGTTCCACTACGCCGGCCACGCCATGTTCGGCGGCCGTGGGGGCTGGGACAGCACCTTGCCGCTCGCCGGCGAGACCACCTTCACGGTGGGCGACATCCTCGCCTTGAGACGCGCCCCCACCCAGGTGGTGCTGTCCGGCTGCGAGACCGGCCGCGCGGAAGAAGGTGCCGCCGTGAGCCAAGGCATCGGCATCGCCCACGCCTTCCTGGCCGCGGGCAGTCATTCGGTGATCGCGGCCACGCGTCCGGTGCACGACGACATCGCCAACGCCCTCGTCACCGCCCTCTACGAACGCTGGCGCCCGGGCGCAGATGTGGGCGAGTCCCTGCGCGAGGCGCAGCTCGCCCTGGCTCGCCAGGCGCCGGAGGGGGACTGGTTCAGCTTCCGACACATCACCCTATGACCACGACTAACGCTCACACAGCGCATCGGACTAGACGCCAAAAATACCGGCCAGCAACGCACTGGCAAAGGAGACTCCACATGCACTTCCTGATCACGGCTCGACGAGCCACCGCCGGCCTAGCAATATTATTCGCATGCCTTGGCACGACTGCCATGGCTGCCCCCGAAGACCCTCCGATCAACACGGGCGAGGCCCGCATCCTATGGCGCTGGGTGGGCACCAGCACCAACCCCGGGCAACCGTGTCCGCCCGCAACGGGGTGGGAGGTGGAGCGCTTGTTCGAGGATCCGGAACTGCCCGTGCCACCGCCCGGGCTTGCCCGCTACTGCGTCTACGAGTTGCCGGACGACGTGCCCTTCACCGCCGAGCTGCGCGGCAACTTGCAGGCCCGCGTTGGCGATGGCTCCCTGAGCGCCATCGAACCGGATCAGATGGTTCTGTCGGCGGAGGCTGAGGGGCAGCTCCCGCAGCGCCTGTTCCGCCAGCTGAGCGAACACTTCCTGCGCGAAGCGGGGCAGACGGTCGATCCGGTCGACTACCCTGACGGCCCCAACACCGTGCGCCTGACCCTGCTCGACACCCAGCCCACGGGCGTGGATCCCGAGCAGTTCACGCAGTACACCTCAGCCCACGGCTACACGCTCGCGACGCTGATCGAGCGCATGATCTGCAACGGGACGGCAGACGACTGTGCCGCCGACGTGCGCACGCGCCTCACCCTGGGCAACGTGTGCTTCGACCAGCGGACCAAGGACAGCGCCTGCCGCAACGGCCTCAACGGCGGCTGGTTCGGCGCGCAAACCGATCTGGCTCGCGCCATCCGCAACGAGGTGAGGGAATGGACGGCGCAGACAAACCCAGGCGTAGGCGATGAGCAGCAACACCTCATCCTCAACCTGTCGCTCGGGTGGAACCGCCGCTTCGGCGGCAACCAGGGCTTTCCCGCCATGCCCCTGGCGGTGGCGTCCGTCTACTCGGCGCTGCAGGACGCCAGCTGCCGTGGCGCCCTCGTGTTCGCCGCGGCGGGCAATCAGCACGGCGGCCCCGACGAACCGGGCGGCCCCATGTACCCCGCAGCGTGGGAGCAACAGCGTGCCCCGAGCTTCATCCAGTGCCGGGTGCAGCTCGTCGAATCCACCGCCTACGTCCCGCGTTGGGCATTCCCTACGCAGGCCTTCATGGCCAACAACCGCCCCCTGGTAGTGGCTACCGGCGGTGTGCGCGTAGACAACTCGATCATCTTCAACGGTCGCCCCAATGGCGGCGAACCCACCCTGGTCGCCTTCGCCGACCACGCTGCCACCGAATCGCTGGCGATCCCGAACACGCCCACAGTCACCCTCACGGGCACGTCCGTGGCGAGTGCCGTCGTCTCCGCGGCAGCGGCCGTCGGCTGGCGCTTCGAGAACGCGCTGCGCACCCGGACGCTGCTGGACAACATCGCCGCATCGGGTACCGACCTCGGGCGTGAAGCTGATTTTTGTCTGGACGGCCGAGGGGGCGGCGCGAACGCCTGTCCGTCCCCGGTGCCGACCGTGCAACGGGTCAGCCTCTGCGCCACCATCGAATGCGTGCGCGATGGCAACTGCACGGGGCCTTACCTCACCTGTCCCACCTCGGTCCGTCTGGCGCTGACGGGGGTGGAGGACATCGCCCCTGACACGGACTTCACCACGATCACCGATACGCTCACGGACCCGGACTGCGACGGCATCGTCACCCACTACGATCCCTTGGAAGGCATCCCCGCCAACCCGTGCATCTCCAAGCAGTACCACGGCATCAACGCCGTGCCCTGGGTGGACCCACAGCCTGGAGACTTGCCCTGCCCTAACTGTTTCGTTCAGTTCATGAGCCCGGGCATCTTCTACTACGAGATCGATCCGCTCCTGTTCGAGGACTTCACGGATATCACGCTCCTGTGCGGCAACGATGCTTTCGTGCTGCCCTTCGACTCACTCGCGTCTGGCGTATTCGGGGCCATGGACAACGTGGAATGCCCCGTGGCGGAGCCGGTGCAGCTGCTCTCACGCGACAGCGACGGTCGCACGCACATATCGCCCGTGCTCTACATCGACCCGCTGACGGCGGGCCCGAGCCGGCAGTAACTGGAGGGCGAAAAAAAGGTCCGGCGCGGGGGGAGCGCCAGACCGGACAAAAAAACGCCTGGATGATCCGGGGGTCCGCGCGCCCGCGAAGGTTGGCTGACCGGGGTGCCAAGTGTGAGCGCGCGGCGGACCATCCAGACGAACTGCGCAGGCCCATTCCCGGCCAAGCCTGCTTGTTCCTGTAGGGGAGACGGACATCGCGAACGAATCCGACTACCCCGTCCTTCTGGTTAGTGCCCCCATAGGCGAATTCTTCGCACCCTTTGGCCCACCGACCTGACGAGCGGTCGACCCAGCCCTGCCTAGGCCGAGAGCAGTGCAGCAAACACGCCCAATCTTCGCGCGATAACGTTATGACATATCGTCTTCCGGCGGCCGACAGCGCCGCTGGGCCTCGTCCACGATCTCCCGATCGAACTCGATGGCCGAGTCGAAGAACAGGGCGTTGCTGTAGACGCGCTCCGTACCGTGGAAGTACGCGCGGAAGTTGGGTACGTCGGCAAACAGGATCAACCGACCTCGCCCCACCGGCTCCGCGACGATCGCCGCGCTGCCCCCCAATCGCTTCGCGTTCTCGGGGGACACGAACCCAGACATCACGGTCGCCTCTTCGTCGTAAACGGCCACGTTGGCGAACCGATCGGCGACGCGACGCAGGCGCAGCTCGCCCTTGTGAAAGGTCGGCAACCGCTCATCGGGCACGCCGAAGGCGAGGGGATGACCGAGGTCGATCTTCGCCGAGAGGATCGCCCCGGCGATGCGCTCGCGCTGGAGCACCTCGGCGCGATCTGCGTAGCTGGCCGGCGTCCCAGCCGGTGGCAGTTCGCTCACCTTGAGGCGCGTCACGGGCTGCTCGGCCCACCACTTCACGGCGCGGCGCTGAGCGATGACCGTGCCGCCGCCGCACGCATAGTCACGTAGACGCTCTGCGACTTGCTCATCGAG
>JBCBZW010000180.1 GCA_039815145.1 Pseudomonadota bacterium | reverse complement strand
GGAGTCGTTACCGCCACATCGTCCCCTGCCGGGGGCTGGGCCTGCTTCCAGACGACGGCCCCGGCCAAGACCAGCAATAAGGCCATCAACACATGGGTGATCTTCATCATCGGCTCCTCGGATGGTTCTGGGCGGGTGAACGTCGTCGGCACCGAAGTGGGTTAATGCAAGAAAAAAAAAGGGCGGCTCCCTAGCGGGAACCGCCCTTCCAAGACCCGGGTGAAACGCGAACCCAGGCCTTTACCGGGACCTAGAGGTTGCTGAGCGCCTGCGTCAGGCGCAGCTCCTGAATGATGTGTGATGGAAGCGCTGACGAGCCCTGTTTGGACAGGGAGGCGCGTGAGCGCTGCAACGACTCCCCCGCCCCGCGCGGCGCCTGGGCCGCATTGTCGGGGCGTGCCAACCAGATGGTCGGCAGCACCACGGCAGCCAGCATAGTCGTTAGCCAGAATTTGAAGTTCACGCTGTCTCTCCCGATCACCGGCGAAGCGCCCGAGGTCGCTCGGCGGCCTACCGAGGCGCGGTCGTCGGCGCCTCATCCACTGAGCGCTATTTCATCAGGGAGCAGGCAGGGGGGCACGGGGGTCGGGGTCAGCGAGCCTTAGGAAAGTGAGACTCAGCTCGCATAAGGCGTGGGTAAAGTCCGTCGGATCGGCCGCCCCCGCGCACACCCGTGCGCGAGGGCGGCGATACCCTCCTGAAGCTAGTTACAGATCTTCACATCGTCGATGCCGCATTCGACGAGATCGCCACCGCCGGTCGCGTCAGCGCACTGCACGCGCAGCGCCACGTCAGAGCCCGCCGGGATACTCGCCGACGACGTGGCCCAGGCCGCATTCGTCTGTGTATCGCCGATGGACGCCAAGGTGCTCCAGGTGCTTCCGCCGTTCAGCGAGTACTCGACGGCAAAACCGTCGCCGCTGTCGTCGTTGCTGTCACGTTGACCGTGGAACCAGGCCACGGACAGGGTGGAGGCCGCACTCACCGGCCACACGGGCGAGCCCAGGATGCAGTTGCCGCCATCGACGTCCGCATTGCCGGGGCTGGTGTTGGTGGCGGTGAACACGGAGGTAGTGCCTGAGTTCGAGCCGCCCACCTGCGTGGTGACCCCGCCGTTGGACTGCTGGGTCGGGTTACCGAGCACATAGGCCCCGGTGGAGCAGGTGCTGGCGCCGTCGTTGAACCAGCCGTCGGCACCGGACTCGAAGTCGATGTCGACGCTGCAGCCACCACCCGGCGGCGGGCTGTCGTCGACCACCCGCACGCAGCGGAACTGACTCTCGTTGGTGCCGCTACCGGAGTCCTTGTCGTTGACGAAGGCGAGGCTCATGGAGCCGGTGTAGTTGGCGCCCACATCCACCGAATAGAACTGCCAGTCGCCGCTGCCGTTGTAGGTCGGGGAGAGATCGATCTGCCCGGTGCCGGTCCAGTTCTGCGTACCCCAGAACTGGAAGTAGCGCGGGTCATCGTTGAGCGTGTCGTTCTCATCGAAGCCGATGCCGTGGATTTCGCCCTGATTGCTCGAGCGGAAGTAGAACTCCAACGTGGTGCTAGAGCTCACCGTGAAGTCGCTCGTGGTGCGCACCCAGGTGTTGCCGAGCAGGTCGATCTGGTCGCCGCCGTCGGTCACGTTGAAGTTGTTGGCCTGGTTCTGCCCAGCGGCGCCCGTGAAGCTGAAGCTGTTCAGGTTCAAGGCGTCGCTCGCACACTCGGGCGCGGGCGGCGGCGGCGGGCCGCCCCCGTCATCGAGGGTGTAGAGCAGGAGGTTGGGCGAGCCCGACCCGGGGTTGGACACCACGCCGACGGTGGCGCGGGCGGTGAGTTCGTCCTGCACCTGGAAGGGCGTCCAGGTGGGGTTTTGGTCGAACACCAGGGCGGCTGCACCGGCGACGTGCGGGGTGGCCATGGAGGTGCCGCTGATCGTATTGGTGGCGTTGTTGGAGGTGTTCCAGGTGGAGGTGATCGACGAACCCGGCGCGAAGATGTCCAGGCAGACGCCGATGTTGGAGAAGGACGAGCGCGCATCCGAGCTGGTCGTCGAACCCACCGTGTAGGCGTTCGGCGCCGAGGCCGGCGAAAGATTGCAGGCGTTGAAGCCGTTGTCGTTGCCGGCCGCCACGGCATAGAACACGCCCGCGTTCACCGAGCCGTCGACCGCGTCGTTCTCCGATTGGGAGAAGCCGCCGCCGAGGCTCATGTTGGCCACCATCGGGATCGACGGGTTGTTCAGCTTGCGCGAGGTCACGTAGTCGATACCGCAGGTAATGGCGCTGTTAGGGCAGCTGCCGCTACCGTTGCACACCTTCACGGCGACGAGGGTCGCGTCCTTAGCCACGCCCCAGGTAGCGGAGCCAACGGTGCCCGCCACGTGCGTGCCGTGACCGTTGTTGTCCGACTGTCCCGTGCCGATGCAATCAGCACCCCACACGGCGCGGCCGCCGTAGTCCACGTGGCTGGTGCGGATGCCTGTGTCGATGACGTAGACCTCCACGCCGCTGCCGGTGAAGTCCCAGTGGTAGTTGTTGTCGAGGGGCAGGGAGCGCTCGTCCACCCGATCGATGCCCCAGGTGGGGTTGGCTTGATCGCCCACCACGCGCGACATCGCGTCCTGCTCCACGTAATTCACGCGCGGGTCCGCCGCGATCTTGCGCGCGGTGGCCTCGTCGGCGCGCACCGTCGCGCCGCGCAGGGCCCACGCGTAGGTGCGCTCCACGTCGCCGCCGTACTGGCCCGTTAGGCGCGTCGCCAGCTCTCGCACGCCTGACTCGGCGCCTCGTACCAGGCCAGCATCGTCGTTGAACACGACGATGTACTGGCCGGCAATGGTCTGCGCACCCTGCGGTACGCGGATCGTGCCGTCCCCTGCATAGCTCGCCGCCGTTGCGGCGAGCGATGCCAATACGGCCACCGTTCTGATCCCCATGGGTCATCTCTCCTAGCGTTAGTGAATGCCACCGCACTCCTCAGGAGTCGCGGTGCGTTGCCCGAGCGGTGACCATCGAACGGGTCACGGGCGATTGTCGTGCTCTCACGAACGGGCGATGCGCGACCGGCAAGCGGCAGTACGTACTGCAAAGCAGCAGCGGTGGCCGACGGCTCCTCGGGTTGGCTATCCGACAACACCCGATCCCCGGAACCGGCAACCTGCAGCATGCAAATCGCCCCCGGAGTGTTCACCAGCGCCGAAATTATTGTCAAACACAGATTGCGCGATTGAAGAGTCGCCGAATTTGCGTCATGTTTTATGGTTAGTCCGTCGCCTCCCCGGCACCGGAGGCGTCGTCCCGCGCAATCCGCTACCCTCAGCGCCTGGTTCCACGCGTAGGGATTCGCCCCATGTCTCGCCTCTCACGCAGCGCCGAGCCCCGGCTGCTGGTCGCGGCGCTATCGCTGCTCGCCGTGGCCACAGCACAGGCCCAGCAGGACTTCAGCGAGGTCCAGATCGACGCCCAGGCGGTCGCCGGATCCGTCTACATGCTCACGGGCGCAGGCGGCAACATCGGCGTGAGCGCAGGCGAGGACGGGGTCATCATCGTGGACGACCAGTACGCCCCGCTGGCGAGCAAAATTCGTAACGCACTCGCTGAACTCGCCGGTGACGCCGCACCGATCCGCTTCGTCATCAACACCCACTACCACGGCGATCACACGGGTGGGAACGAGACCTTCCAAGGCGACTACGGCGCCGCCGTGATCGCCCACGAAAACGTGCGCAAGCGCCTCGCCGAGGGCGGCAAGGCCGGCAACAAGGCGCGCATCGCCTTCGACCTCGAACCCGCGGCGCAGGACGCCCTGCCCGTGATCACCTTCCACGACGGCATGACCCTGCATCTGAACGGCGAGGACATCCGCGCGATGCACCTCGCCCACGGCCATACGGACGGCGACGCCATCATCTACTTCGCCAAGGCCAACGTGGTGCACATGGGCGACAACTTCGTCACCTACGGGTTTCCCTTCGTCGATCTGAGCGCGGGCGGCACGGTCGACGGCATGATCCACACCGTGGAGCACGTGCTCTCGGCCCTGCCGGAGGACGTGAAGGTGATCCCCGGTCACGGTGACCTCTCCACCACCGCCGACATGCGCCGCTTCGTGGCCATGTTGCGCGACACGCAGGCCAGGGTGAAGGCAGCACACGAGGAAGGCGTCAGCCTGGCCCAGATGAAGGAGCAGAACCTGCTGGCTGCCTGGGCCGACGCCTGGGGCGGCGGCTTCGTCAAAGTGAATGATTTCATTGACACGCTGTACAACGATCTCACGCAGCAGCAGACCAGCGCTCGCGACCCCGACGCGCACGGCCATCACTAGCGCTGCCCACACCGGTCGCCACCACGCCTGTCACCGCCCCGGCCCGATCAGGACGGCGCTGCTCTGCAGCGTAGTGGCGCTCACCACATGCGTCCTGGGCGCCTTCGCGCCCGAGGCGCACGCGGACAACCTCGGCGTGGTGCGTGCGCGGGCTGCGGCAGGCGATGCCCGAGCGTTGACCCAGCTCGGCATGGCGTACTACTTCGGCCGTGACGTCGCCGCCGACCTGCCCAAGGCGCTCGACTACCTGCGCGACGCCCGGGAAGCGGGTGATTCCCTCGCCCTGGCCATGCTCGGCGTGCACGCCCTGCGCGAACAGAAGATGGACGAGGCCCTCGAACTCCTGCGCCAGGCCTCAGCTGCGGGCCATGCGCTGGCCCAACGCAACCTCGCCGCCCTCTACCTGCGCGGAGCGGACACGACCGCTGGCCTCGCCCTGCTCGACGCGGCCGTCGCGCAAGGCGATCCCGCCTCCATGCTCACCTTGGCCACGTTCCTCGAGCAGCGGGAACCGGCGCAAGCGAACGATGCCCAGCGCGCCCGCGAACTGCTACGCCGCGCCGCGGCCCTCGGCGAGCCCAGGGCGCAGGTGCGCCTGGCCGAGGATCTGCTCGACGATGGTGTGCCCGAACAAGCGGAAGAAGCGGGCTTTTTCCTCCGCACGGCAGGCGTGTACACCAACAACACGGCCTGGGTACTGGCCACCGCGCCAGAGGCGGAGCGCCGCGACGGTGCCCGAGCCGTGCGTTTGATGGAAATCCTGCTGGACAGCGGAGACCCCCGCAACGGCGAGTGGGTGGACACGCTGGCCGCGGCCTACGCCGAGATCGGCCGCTTCGACGCCGCCGTGGCGACCCAGGAGGAGGCCATCGCCCTGATGGCCGAGGGCACGGACCCGACGCTCCTCGACGGCATGCGCGCACGCCTGGCGGACTACCAGGCGCGAAAACCCTACCGCGAGGCGCTGCCGTGAGGACTCTCCTGCGCCGCGCCGCGCATTGCTACCTACTCGTTCTACTAGCAACGTCACTGACGAGCGTCGCCCCCTCCGCTGACGGCGCAGCGCTACACCCCGAGGGCGCTGCCCTCGAGCGCCTCGAACGCACCCTGGACGCCCTCTACGAGCAGGCCCGCCTCGCCGCGGGCAGCGACGACAGCTACTCGCGCGGCGACGTCGCCGGCGCCATCAGCCACTGCCGCTACCTCAGCCAATTCCAATACCTGGAGATGCTCGACTACGAGCGCATCGAGGCGGATCGCGAGCGCTGCGCGCAGGCCGTGTCCTCCCGCTACCCCAACCACCCGGAAGTCTTGCTCTACCGCCTCGAGCAGCTGAGCGGGCAAGCCTTGATCGGCGAGGCGGAAGCGCTGCTGGAACGCGGCCAGGCGGTCGGCTGGACCAACCGACAAGCGGCCAACCTCTACGAGCTGCTGGCCTACGCCTACGCCGCGCAAGATCTCGACAAGGCGGGCTACTACGCGAACGCGGCGATGAACCTCGACCTGTTCTCCCCGGTGCGGGAGATCGCCGTGCGCTGGCTGATCGATCGCGACCAGGCGGCCCTCGCGGAGAAGATGCTGACGGCGCCACGCCTGGAAGCGCCTACCGACCCCGCTCGCGAGGTCGCCCTGCTCTTCGAACTCGGTGCCGACGACCTCGCCACCGCACGCTACGCCACCCTCGGCGCGGATGACGCACCGGACCACGACGAACTGACCCTCGCGCGACAGCTGCTGCGCTTCGGCCAGCAGGCGCTGGCGGCGGAGCAGTACGATGCCGCCGCCACCAGGCAGGCCCAGTGGTACCCCGAGTACGCCGCCTCCGTGCTCTACGAACGCTTTCGGGTGGCGCTGGCGCAGGATGATCGCGACGGCGCCGTCAGCACCTACGATCGCCTGCGCGCCGGCGGATGGGACAACGACCGCCTCCTGCGCTTGCGCTTGATGCTGGCCCGCGCTTACCCCGATCTACCCCTCACCCAGCGCGAACTGCCCGGCACTCTCGCCCTGTTCGGCGTGCTCCTCGGCGCCCTGCTCCTGCCCTGGATGACGCTGATCGCGCCCGTGCACTACCGCGGACTGATGCGCCAACACGCGGCCAAGCCGCGTCGCCCCACCCCCTTCGCCTGGCGCCTGGAGCACGCGTGGTTGGCCTTGAGCGTGGCGCTGATCTTAGGCTTCGCTGCGAACTATCTGCTGCAGCCGAGCGACATGAGCTGGAGCCCAGGGTTGCCCGAGGGTGACTCGCCGGTGACGGACGCGCAGAACAACTTGGCCATCGCCCATCTCACCATCACCGCGCTCGGTGCCACCGCCGTCACCGCCTTCCTCCTGCTGCCGTTTTGCGGAGGCCTCACAGGCCTGCGACGCCTGGCCAGCAGCACCTGGGACTGGCGCCAAACGCTCACGGTGGTGCTGCTGAGTTGGCTCGCCCTGCGGATCATGGCCGTGCTGCTGGCGGGCGTCTTCGGGGTGCGAACGAACATCTTCGCCGCCGTCGACACGATCGGCTTCCTGCCGGCGCTGCTGCTGGCGGGCGTCGTCGTCCCCCTCAGCCAGGAGCTGTTGTTCCGGGGCGTGCTCCTGAGCGCCTTTGCTCGCCACCTGTCCTTCCCCGTCGCCAACCTCCTGCAAGCAACGCTGTTCGCGATCATTCACAACGACGTGCTGGTGGCTCCGTTCTTCCTGGGGCTCGGTCTGGTGGCGGGCTGGACCGTGAAGCGCAGCGGTGGTTTGCGCGCTGCTGTTTTGCTGCACATGACGAATAACCTCGTGGCCCTCGTCCTGCACGTCGCCCTGACGTCGCTCGGTGGCGACAGCTAACGCAGCCCTTTAGCTCCAAGGCGCGTCAACCGTCGTCGAAACTGCACGTTGTGTCGTGCAGCATTGATGCGGACGATACGGTCATGGAACACAACACCCGCCCGAGGTGCTCGCCCCTGCGGCGCGCGCTGATCGCCGCACTCGCTGTGTGGGCCGGGCTCGCTACCGCGCAACCCGAAGCGCCGACGCCGTCGGCAGACGCCGTCGAGCGCTTCTCGCGAGCGACGGTCGTGGCCCGCGCGCGCGCCCTGGCCAGCGCACCCTACGTGCCACCGGCGCAAACCCCGCCGGCCCTCGCCAACCTCGACTACGACACCTACCGCGAGATCCGCTACCGACACGATGAAGCTATCTGGGGTGATAGCCCGACGCGTTTCGCAGTGGAGCTGTTCGCGCCGGGTTTCCTCTACCGCGACCTGATCGACATCAAGGTGGTGGAAAACGGCGTGGCGCGAGATGTGCGCGTCGATCAGGACTCCTTCGATGCGCCCAGCGAACAGGTGGCCGCCGCCCTGCGCAGCGCCGGCCAGTTCGCCGGGTTCCGACTGCACTACCCCTTGAACCGGGAGGACTACCGCGACGAATTCCTCGTCTTCCAAGGGGCCAGCTACTTCCGAGGGGTGTCCGCGGACCAACGCTACGGCCTGTCCGCGCGCGGGCTCGCCATCGACGTGGGTGAGGCGAGCGGCGAGGAGTTCCCCGTCTTCCGGGCGTTCTGGATCGAGCGCCCGGCCGCCGACGCCAACGCCATCGTCGTCCACGCCACCCTCGACAGCCCGCGGGTGACCGGCGCGTACACGTTCCGCATCTATCCGGGCGTGGTGCTCACGATGGACGTCACCGCCACCCTGTTCCCGCGTGAGAATCTGCGCCACGTCGGCATCGCGCCCCTCACCTCGATGTACCTCCACGGCAGCATCGATCCTCCGGCCCGCGCGGACTACCGCCTGCAGGTGCACGACTCCGAGGGCCTCGCCGTGCACACCGGCGCAGACGAGCACCTGTGGCGCCCGCTCAGTAACCCCGCCAAGCTGCAGTTCTCCGCGTTGCTCGATCAGGACCCGAAAGGCTTCGGCCTCATGCAGCGCAATCGCCGCTTCGCCGCCTATCAGGATCTCGAGGCGCTCTACCATCGACGTCCATCCGCCTGGGTCACGCCGCGCAACGCGTGGGGCCGAGGCGCCGTACAGCTGGTGGAAATCCCCACCCGCGAGGAGGTGAACGACAACATCGTGAGCTACTTCCGTCCCGCCGAGCCGCTGAAGGCGGGCAAGGAAGCGCAGTTCTCCTATCGTCTCACCTGGCCCGGGACGGGCCGCAGTCAGCTGCCGCGCACGCTCGGCCGGGTGGTGCGTAGCGCCCGCGGCAACAAGCTCAGCAGCACAGATCGAGGTGAGTTGGTGATCGACTACGAGTTTGCCCGCCCACCCACGGCGGCCATGCTCGATGCCATCACCCCAAGACTACAAGCGCCAACGGAACTGGCCGCCACCACGCGGGTGCAACGCAACCCGCATACCCAAGGATTTCGGGTGGTAATCGACTACCGATTGCCCCTGAGGAAGGAGGCGGAACT
>JBCBZW010000179.1 GCA_039815145.1 Pseudomonadota bacterium | reverse complement strand
GGCGGTGGGTCGGGGGGCAAAACCCCACCAGTCCCCCCCCCCGCCGGGGTCGCCGCCCCCCCCCCGCCCCCCCCCGACTCATGAAAATCAAAGGCTTCGCGAGGGCTTCGCGGAGTCCTGTTGTCGTAATGGTCGAATTGAGAACTGGTTGGACTAGGCACTGAACAGAATCATAGGGGAGGGCCGATACATAAGCCGAAGCTTGGCGTGAAGTGGTCGCGGTTCAGCCGCGATGGCCCTGTGCGCTGGGAACTTCTTCTAACCGTATCGGGAGTTCTAGACCTATGACGCTGACAGTCAACACCAACGTGCTTTCTCTGAACGCCCAGCGCAACCTCCAGTCCTCTGCGGGATTGCTGGGGCAGGCGCTCGAGCGACTCTCCTCTGGCCTGCGTATCAACAGCGCAAAGGACGATGCCGCTGGCCTAGCGATCGCGGAGCGTCTGACCACGCAGATTCGTGGCCTGAACCAGGCGGTACGCAACGCCAACGATGGCATCTCGCTCTCGCAGACCACTGAAGGCGCCCTGTCCGAGGTGGTAAGTAACCTGCAGAGAATTCGCGAGCTCGCGGTGCAGTCTGCTAACGGGACCAACTCGGCCGAGGACCGTGCGGCTCTCGACTCCGAAGTGCAGCAGCGCTTGCAGGAGATCGACCGCATCGCTCAGCAGACGACGTTCAACGGTCTGAACGTGCTCGACGGCACCTTCGGAACGGCCACCTTCCAGGTCGGCCCCGAGGTGGGTGACAACATCGCCCTAGACCTCAGCGCCAGCGCTCGCATCAACTCGCTCGGTCGTATCGCCCAAGAGACTGGTGGGGCGGCTGTGGATGCGAATGCGATCGCCGCTGGTGATGTCACCATCAACGGTGTCGAGGTCGCGAGCTCCACGGACTTCGCCGGCATAGCCGCGGGTCAGGAAGCCGATAGTGCCTACGCCAAGGCGAATGCGATCAACTCCAGTGGTATCTCCGGCGTGACCGCGGTGGCCGTGAGCGCAACCGTGGCGGCGGACAATGCGGGTGGCGTGGTGCTCGTGGACGCGGCGGATACGTACACCTTCGAGATCAACGGCGTCACCGTGATCAACGAGGCCGGTGCCGTCACGCTGACCCTCGAGGATGTGATCGAGACGATCAACGGTGTGACAGGGCAAACCGGCGTGACCGCGACGAACAATGGCGGCACGATCGAATTGACCGCCGAAGACGGCCGCAACATCACCACCGAAGCCACGCTCGTCGATGCGAACACCAATGCCACGGTGTTCTTCGACGATGACGCGGGCACGGCTGCGGTGGCTCGCGGCTCGATCCAACTGACCTCGCCGGTCGGCGCGATCGCTGTGGTCGATGGGAACAACCGCACGGGTGTCGGCAGCACGACGATCCAGCTCGATAACTCCAGCCTGATCGACGTGGATGTCACGACCGTCGGCAATGCTGAAAACACCCTGAACCGTGTCGATGCCGCTCTCGATGTGATCAACAACACGCGAGGCGACCTCGGTGCGGTTCAGAACCGACTCGAGTCCACCATCATCAACTTGAGCAATGTGGTGGTGAACCTCGAGGCATCACGAGGCCGGATCACCGACGCGGACTTCGCGGCGGAAACGGCCAAGCTAACGCGCGCACAGATTCTCCAGCAGGCCGGTATTTCCGTGGCCTCGCAGGCGAACGCGGCGCCGCAGTCCGTGCTGGGGCTGCTGCAGGGCTAGCGCCCTGATTGAGGGGGCTCTTGCGGATGCTCAGCGATCTGGGCATCGAAGAGCCTCCGGCCCCAGCGCTTTGGGGAGATGATGAAGATGGACCTACTCAAGCCAACGAGTACCAATCAGCAGCAACAACAGCCGAGTGCAGGGCCGTCGACGACGGAGCGTGTTTCGGTCGGTCAGGCGAGCGCAGCGGCCCCCGGGCGCCAACGCGATGCAGTGACCGTCGATCCGACAGCGGTGCCCGCACCAGCGCCCGTAGGCGACGCGGCGGTCGAGCAGCGGCGCAGCGCAGAACTCAACGCCGAACGCATGCGTGAGCTGGCGAAGACGCTGAATCGTGAACTTGAGTTTCGGATGGCCGACAGCGGTCGAGCCATCATCGATGTCGTCGATACAGAGAGCGGTGAAGTGATTCGAACCATCCCACCTGATGATCAGCAACGCTTGATCGACGCCCTGGCCGAGGGCGACGTCTCGCTACTGCCGGTCGATGGCGCCGCTTAGGAGTAACCCCAATGGCTATCACATCCCTCGGTACCGGCTCGGGCCTCGATCTCGAAAACCTCGTCAACGATCTGGTGAATGCGGAGATTGCGCCCCAGTCCTTTCAGCTCGATCAGCAGGAGTTCGCCCTGCAGACCGAGCTGTCGGCTGTCGGTACCCTGCGCGCCACGCTCGACAATCTGGCGCTTGTGCTCGAGGACTTTACGGATCCGAACGCCTTCCTCGGCCGCACCAGCAACTCCAGCAACGACGACTTGTTCACCGTGTCTGCGGATGAGACGGCGGTAGCGTCAAGCTATGAAGTGGAAGTCACTCAGCTGGCCCAGGCCCAGCGACTTCAGTCCGCTGCCTACGCCGATGAGGATGCCGAGGTCGGCACCGGCACGCTGACCATTCGTGTTGGCGACCTTCCGGCGGACGGTGAGCTAGACGAGGAGGGCAACCCTGTCGAGGCGCGCTCCTTCGACATCACCTTGGTGGAAGATGCCAACTCCCTCGCCGAGCTTCGCGATGCGATCAATGCGGCGAGCGACAATCCCGGGGTGACCGCCTCCATCGTTACCGGTGACGACGGTGCCTTCCTGGTGCTGAGCGCCGACGATACGGGGCTCGAGAACCGACTCACGATTACCGCTTCCGACGGCAACGTCGGGCTCGATGTACTGACCTTCGACCCGGATGATGTGCCCGGCAGCGCCCTGACGGAGCAAACCGAAGCGCTCGATTCGATCGTCGTCATTGACGACATCACCGTGACGAGCAGCTCGAACACCGTGTCCTCCGCGATCGACGGCGTCACCCTCAACCTCGTCTCAGCTGAGGTAGGCACCACGGCCACCTTGAGCGTGGCGATCGACGAGGCTGCGGTCTCGAATCGTATCGACAGCTTCATCTTCAACTACAACCAGTTGATCGACACGGTCAATGCACTCACCTCCTTCGACGCGGACTCCGGTGTGTCCGGCCCGCTCCTCGGCGATTCGACCGCGCGCATCCTGCTGGACCAGGTGCGTAGCGCCCTCGGCTCCCGCTCTGATGGCATCGAGGGCAGTTTCGACACCCTCTCGGACGTCGGCATCACCCTCGACTTCAATACCGGTCGCTTGCAGCGCGACCAGGTGGTCGGCGACTTCGACGGCATCGACACGGTTGCCGAAGCGATTGAGGCCGACCTCAACGGGTTGGCCCAACTGTTCACGTCAGAGAACGGAGTCGCCAACCAGTTGGCGGCGATCGTGGACTCTTATGTGGAGACTGATGGTGCGCTACCGACGCGAATCGCCGGGCTCGAGGAGAGCATCGCCGAGATCGGCGAGGAGCGCGACGACCTCGCCGACCGGGCCGTGAGCCTCGAGGCGCAGTTGCGCGCGGAGTTCATCGCACTGGATTTGCTAGTGGCGGAGCTCAGCGCCACAAGCAATTTTCTGACGCAGCAGCTCGCTACGCTGGCGACGCCTGCGCAGCTGAGCGGCTCGTAGATTGATTGACTTAGCCTAGGAGAAGTGGCTTGCCTTCGAACAACCGCAACGGCGCCATGGCGACTTATCAGAACGTGGGTGTGTCCAGCGGCATCACCGACGCCGATCCGCACAAACTGATTTCTATGATCATGCAGGGCGTGCTCGACTCCCTGGCCCGCGCCCGCGGCGCGGTCGAGAACCAGCAGGTGGCGACCAAGGGTGAGCAAATCAGTCGCGCCATCTCCCTGATCGAGCTCCTTCGCAGCTGCCTGGAGCACGAGTCTGGCGCGGAGGTGAGCAGGAATCTCGAGAGCCTGTACGAGTACATGAGCACTCGCCTGCTGATGGCCAACGCCAACAACAAGGTCGAGTGGATGGACGAGGTGGCCTCGCTCATGCGCGAGATCAAGGCCGGCTGGGACGAGATCCCGCCCGACGCCCGCGCCTTGCGCCAAACCGATCCGGCCGACGCCCAGGGCGGCCCGCTGGTCGGGTCCAACGAGGTGATCGGGTCATGCTGAATCAATCGCTAGCCGATGCCCTCGGCGAGATCTTGTCCCTCACCATCGCTCAGACCGAGGCGGCGGATGAGGGCGAGTGGGACCAGGTGCGCTCCATGGATCGGCGCCGATTGGAACTGCTCACCAACTTCTTCGAGATGCCCGCTGGGCCGGCCGAGCGGGATGTGCTCAGCGAGCAGCTAGGCGCATTGATGCAGGCGGATGCGCGCTTGCTCGAGGTGGCCACGCAAGCTCGCAACGGCATCGCTGATCGGATGTCCGCCCACAAGCGGCAGCGATCTGGCGTGGCCGCCTATCGCAAGGCCAGCACCCACCTGTAGGGAGGGCGCTGGCCAGGGAAGGACTTGTGCGCCCGGATGCGCAATTGAACTGATTGCCAGCTAGCGGCTGGCCTTTACGATCTGGGGATTTATCGCTATGTCCGACATTTCATCGACTCTGAGACTTCCATCGTCGATCAACATAACTACTGCACCCGAACTGGACGGTGGTCCTGAGCGGGCACCCACGCCGCAGCCGCCGGAGTCGCAGGACTCGACGGTGGGTGATCGCATCAACATCAGCGAGCGCGCTCGCGAGCTCGTCGCCAAGGCCCTGCAGAACCGTGCGGAGGCCACACCGGTGCCGCCGCAGGCGCGTGAGCTGCCCGACGGGGTGGAGTTCAGCCGCGGTGGTGGCACGGTCGAGATCAGCCGTGAGGTGGAGACCGCCGCCGGCGGCACGCGCACGCGGGAGCTTAGCGTTTCCGTTGACCCCGAAACGCAGACCGTGAGCCGTGAGCGCAGCGTCACCGGTGCTGGTGGTCGCAACGTTACCGTGAGCGGCTCGCTCACTCGTACCGACACCGGCTTCGAGAGCTCCTTCACCGTGACCGGCCCGAACGGCAACGAGTTCAACCGCTCGGTGGAGCAGAGCTTCGATCCGGAGAAGGGCACGCTCTCCCGCTCCGTGGTCGTGACCGGTGACACCTACACGGTCAGCCGCAGCACGGAACTGGAACGCACCGAGGGCGGCTTCGACGCCTCTTTCAACCTCTCCGTGCAGCGTAACGATCTGCCCGAAGCGCAGGGCGGCCCCGAGGTTGAGAGCGACGCCTAAGCGTTCGCTCGACGGGGCCAGCGGGATCGACCTGGCATTCACGCCAGGTCGATCCGCGTTGCATTGTGCTGACGCCACCCTCCGGTGACTGACACCTTCCTCACGCTCCTGCGCCCGCCGGGGCGACTCGGCGCGCCCACCGGCGGCACGTCGCCATCGCCTGCCGCCGCCGCTCAGGTGGCGAGCAATCTCCAGCCTGGCAACCGGGTGCTGGCCCAGGTGCTGGCGAGCGCCGGCAACGGCCAGGCCACCTTGAAGGTGGGGGCGCAGGCTATCCAGGTGCGTACCACGACGCCCTTGCGGGTGGGCGAGCAGCTCAACCTCGAGGTCACCCATGCCGGGCGCCTTCTGGTCTTGGCCCGTCGCGATGGCACGGGGGATACCCCCCGCACGATCCCGCAGGTCACCACCAACCTCCTGCGCCAACAACTCCCCGTGCAGCGAAGTCTGGGCGAAGCCTTGGGTGCCGTCGGCTCGCTGGCGGCAGCGGGTCCGTCGCAGAGTCTACCGCGAGATCTGTCCACCGCCGCCCAGCAACTGCTGGCCTCTCTGCCTCGGCGAGAGACACTGACCGACGCGGAGGGAATCGCTCGGGCGCTGCGTTGGGCGACGACGGGGTCGACGTTCTCCCCAAGCCTTTCGAATTTATTAGCCAATGTTCTGGGCAGGCTTCCCGCGGAGGGTGGCCGATATCCTGTGGCCACGGCGAACGCTGCAGCGGGGGATGAGCTTCCGCCGCTACCCGGCCAACGACCCGTGCCCCAGGGACGGGTGCCCGTTCAGCGCGAGTTACCCTCCTACGATGGGTTGCGCCAGCAGCTGCAGGGAGCAGGTGCACGAATCGATTTGTTAGCTTTGACCGCGATGTTCCCGAGACCTCGGGAACGTGCGGCCTTTGCGAGTGAGATCCCAGTCGCGTCGCCGGGCGAGACGGGGCCGGTCGACGTGATCGGCGTGCGCGTCGCCCATGAGGCAATCCCTGCGCAGAGCGACGCCGAGCACAGCGCGCGAGGGGAGGGCAGCGACGGCGGCGATGGCGAGAGGCAACATCGCTGGCGGGTGGAACTCGCCTTCGATCTGCCCGGCCTGGGACCGCTCGACGCAGTGATCACCCTTGGCCGTGAGAATGAGGTGGCCGTGAGCTTTCGCAGCCGTGAGGGGGCGACGGCCGAGGTGGTGCAAGGGCGGCTCGGCGACCTCGACCGTCGCTTGCTCGCCCGCGGCCTGACCGTCGACGCATTGCTGGCCGGTCGCGATCCCGGCCCCGAGGTAGCCGCTGCAGAACACACCGCCCACCATCTGCTGAGCCCCATGGTGGACGAACGTGCCTGAGGGCGATGCGCACGACGAGCCGATTCGAGTGGCGGCCGCCCTGCGCTACGACGACGCGGCGGGTGGCGCCCCGCGGGTCACCGCGTCGGGTCACGAGGCGGTCGCGGAGCAGATCGTGGCTCTGGCCAAGGATGCGGGTGTGCCCCATTACCAGGATCCGCATCTCGCGCGCCTGCTGGCGCAGGTGGATCTCGGGGAGGAGATCCCTCCCGCCCTGTACCAGGCGGTCGCGGAGGTCATCGCCTTCGTCTGGTCCCTGAGCGACGGCGAAGACGACCCTACCGTCGTACCTTAGCCGCCTTATGCACCGTTCTGGTGCTGGATATCGCCGACCTCGCCCTGTGATGGTGCAGGACTTCGCGCCATAACGCCCTCGTGCCCTTGGATGGCACACGGGGCAGCGGTGGCGCGCTTCTTGCTATCGATCCCCCATGGACTAGCGCCGCCCGGCGCTGCGCGTCGCCTACGGCTGCGCGCAGGCGACGGTAATCGAGTGTGTGCGCGCGCCACCCGAAGGGTCCGGCGAGCGCGTGGAGGACAGGACATGAAGCTCGTGACGGCCATCGTCAACCCCTACAAGGTGGAAGACGTGCGGGAGGCGATCGCCTCGCTCGGACTGCAAGGGATGACGGTCACCGAGGTGAGGGGCTTCGGGCGCCAGCGCGGCCACGCGGAGTTGTATCGCGGGGCCGAGTACACGGTGGACTACCGGCCGAAGGTGAAGATCGAGATCGCGACGGCGGACGACGATGTCGACCGGGTGGTGGAGGCGATCGTGCAGGCGGCACGCACCGGCCGCGTCGGCGACGGAAAGATTTTTGTGACTGGCCTCGAGCAGAGCGTGCGCGTGCGCACGGGCGAGGCCGGAGAAGCCGCGCTGTAAAGCGCGCTGCGCGTACCGAAGGCTCGCGCGCACTATAAGGGATCGTGCGCACAGCAGGTTTGCGCACAGCGAAGGATCGAAGAGGAGGAGACTGCCGGTGGAGTTACTCGAAGTCAGCTATTCGCTGGACACCTTTTACTTCCTGGTCATGGGCGCCCTGGTCATGTGGATGGCCGCCGGGTTCACCATGCTGGAAGCGGGGCTGGTGCGAGCGAAGAACACCACGGAGATTCTGACCAAGAACGTGGGGCTCTACAGCATCGCTTGCATCATGTACATGCTGTGCGGCTACGGCATCATGTACGGCGACGGGCTGAACGCCTTCATCCCCGGCATCAGCGTCTTGGGCACCGACGATAACGAGCTCGCCGCCGTGATGAGCGGCGCCGAGGACGCCCCCTACTACTCCCAGCTCGCGGACTTCTTCTTCCAAGTGGTGTTCGTCGCCACCGCCATGTCCATCGTCTCCGGCGCCGTCGCCGAGCGCATGAAGCTATGGACCTTCTTCACCTTCGCCATCGTCATGACCGGGTTCATCTACCCCGTACAAGGCTTTTGGAAGTGGGGCGGCGGGTTCCTGGAGCAGGCGGGCTTCCTGGACTTTGCCGGTTCCGGTGTCGTGCACCTCTCCGGCGCCGCCGCGGCCCTCGCGGGAGTGCTGTTGCTCGGCGCGCGCAAGGGTAAGTACGGCAACCGCGGGCAGATCAACGCCATTCCCGGTTGCAACCTGCCGCTGGCCACCCTGGGCACGCTCATCCTTTGGCTGGGGTGGTTCGGCTTCAACGGCGGATCGGAGCTGCAGATCACCGGCGTAGACCACGCGAACAACGTGGCGCTGGTGTTCGTCAACACGAACATGGCGGCAGCCGGAGGCCTCGTCGGCGCGCTGTTGCTAGCCCGCTTCTGGTTCGGTAAGGCGGACCTGACGATGGCGCTTAACGGCGCCCTCGCGGGCCTGGTCTCGATCACCGCCGAGCCGCTCACGCCCACGCCCGTCATCGCCACGCTGATCGGCCTGATCGGCGGACTGCTGGTGGTGGCCTCGATCGTCACCCTCGACAAGCTGCGTATCGATGATCCGGTCGGTGCCATCTCCGTGCACGGCATCTCCACCACTGAGCTGAAAGCGCACCCACTGTACGCGCCGCTCCAGGCCGATGCCCTGGGGGTGAGTCACGCGGCAGAGGAGGAAGGAAGGAGATGGG
>JBCBZW010000178.1 GCA_039815145.1 Pseudomonadota bacterium | reverse complement strand
GGGGCGAGTCGCTACCTGCGTGAGCGCGGAGTGCGCTATACCTTCAGCCGTTTGACGCGTTTCAACACGGCCTCGCGCCGGGCGCACGATCACCTCGGCTGGAAGCGCATCGGCCGAGCTCTGTTCCTGAAGCTGTGGAGCCTGGAGATCATGTTCAGCGACCTCAAGCCATGGTTTCACGTCTCCCTCGGGGAGACGGGTCGCGCCCCCATCGCCCTGACACCCCACACCCTCGAGCGGGCTGACGATGTCGCGACCGAAAGCGAACAACCTTCTTAACTTAGATGCGGCACTGCCTACGGCGCCTCTCCCGCGCGGGACGACGGCCGATTCCGACGCAGCGCATACCACCACCGTAGAGGCATTCAGTTAGCTCATGGCGCTCGACACCCTCCGGCCAAAGACCCTCACGCACCTGCTCCTGGCGGCAACCATGTTCGCAGGCGCCAGCCAGGCAGCCATCAACGTCGGCACACTCCAACACGACGGTCCGGCCACCCCCGAACAGCTGTCGCTGCTGCTGCCGATCACCGGCGCCACCGACGCGGGCACCAGCGCCGCCGTGCGCTACAAGGAGCAGAGCGCGAGCGATTGGATCGAGGCGCACAGCCTCTACCGCATCCAACCCTCCGCCACCAACGCCCCTGCCGTGGGCGAAGTCCTGGACGCCTTCGCCTGGCCGATCATCGGCTTGAACCCGGGCACGACCTACGATGTGGAGGTGACCTTGGACGACGGTGTGGCCCCCGTGGTGCGTACGGCCACCATGACCACGCGTGCCCTGCCGGGCGCCGCGCCGCCGGCGACCGTGACCTTGAACGCCACGATGAGCTTCGACGACATCCAGGACGCCCTGAACGCGGTGACCGCGGGCGATGTGATCGAGTTCCAGGACGGCACCTATCAGTTGCCTGATTTTCTCTCCATCACCGGGGCTCGCGATGCGGCCGACACCGAGGCGTTCAACGCCACCGCGGTGGCGCCCATCTACGTGCGCGGCGAAAGCCGCGACGGCGTGATCCTGCAGTCGGCGCCTACGGGATCACCGGGCCCGGTGATTCGCCTCGAGCGCCACATCAACCACTTCATCCTGGAGAACATGACCATCCGCGGTGTGGGGGTGGATGGCAGTAGCCAGCGCGGCATCCTCGGCAACGACGGCAGGACCAACACGGGCGGTGATTCCTACAACAACATCACCTTCCGCAACCTCACGATCACCGAGGTGGACCGCGGCATCCAGTTCGTGACCGAGGCCCAGGGCGTGCTGGTCTACAACAACACGGTGATCGGCAACAACATCTGGACCTCGGCCTTCGTCGACACCAACCTCACCTGGACCGACGACGGCCTCAACGTGCCCGGCAGCGGCAACGTCTACTTCAACAACACCGTGCGCGGCTTCGGCGACAGCTTCTCGGTGGCGAGCCACTCAGGCAACGACACCAACACCTACAGCTTCGGCATCCACATCTACCGCAACGATGCGCGCAACTCGGGCGATGATTTCTTCGAGGCCGACCACGGCCACCGCAACATCAGCTTCTACGACAATCGCTCGCACAACAGCATGACCTTCCTGTCCCTCGACCCCCTGTACGGCGGACCGCTGCTGGTCGCCCGCAACACGGCGATCAACATCGGTCGCCAACCGCACAAGTGGAACGACCAGAACTCGGGCAACTTCGTCTACAACAACACGGTGGTGGTCACCACCATGACGCGCCAGGTGGCAGGCTGGATTCAGGACAACAACGGCCCCACCGAGTACTACGGTGTGCGCAACAACATCCTGATCTGGACCGGCGTGGGCACGGATACGCTACGCATCAGCAACCGGGGCCACAGCAACGTGGACTTCAGCCACAACTGCTGGTATCCGGACGGACGGGTGCAGTTCGATGGCGTGTTCGACAACTTCGCCGAGGCCGAGCGTGATGTGCCGCCCACGAACCCGATCTTCAGCGGCCTCACCAAGCGCTTCACGGCGCACTCGATCTGCGAGCGCAACCCCTTCGTGACGGAGATCGTCCTCGGCAGCGATTACCTGACCGAGGTCACCCAGACCTACTGGCCTGAGCTGCGCGCCAACAGCGGCGCCTCCGGCAACGGTATCGCCATCGCCAACATCACCGACGGGTTCACCGGCGCCGCCCCCGACCGCGGTGCGGCGATCACCGGCATCGGTCAGCCGGACATCGGCGACCTGGGCGAGTCCGGCATCGGCACGACGCCGAAGCCACCGACCAACCTCAGCGTCAACTAACCCTCGTCCCAGGCCGCTGGACGCGGGAGCGCGGACAGCGCCGGCGCGTAGGCCGGCAGTCCCGCGGCCTCGCGACTGTCAAAGCGCCGGTTGTCGCGGTCCTCGAAAGCCTTCAGGCGGCTGCCGTTGATGGCGACGAAGGTGTTGTTCTCGAGCACCACTTCCCCCGTTTCGCGCCCCGACAGCAACCAACGGCAGCAGCGATCAGGGTCGTCGTAGATGAACCAGCTATCGCTCACGTAAGCCGCGTGGGGAACACCGAGGTTGAGTCTGCGCCCTTCCTGGGCCAGCCCGATGATGTCGTGGTTGCTGGAGTTCGGCCCCTGCTGCAGCACGCTGTCCACCACCCGCAACACACCGCCACCGTAGTAGTCGATGCCGCGCGAGTTCTGGCCGTTCAACGCGGCCACGATGGAACTCTCCACGATGAACCGATGAGCGCCCACCTTGACGCTGTGCCCACTGCCCTGGGTGGAGTGAACGATGCTGTCGCGCAAGATCACCTCGCGCCCCTTGTTCACGTATATGCCATGAGCCCGCCCGTCCTTGCCGTTGCCGATGAGCAAGGAGCCCTCCACGATCAGGGCCCCCTCGGGGCCGACGCCGCCCATGACCCCGTTCTCACTGCGCAGGCAGATCACGTTGCGCAAGTGTGCGACCTGGCTGGTCTGGGCGCGGGGCTGCAGCCTCACGCACGCTCCGTTGTTGTCCGAGACGGCGATATCCTGAATCTGCACGCCTTCGAGCAGGAACTGACTGCTCGAGAAGTTGAACGCGCCCTTGCCGGCGCAGGCCGTGTTGAAAGTGGCACGGGTGCCATCGGGCGCGATATCGCCGATAACGGCGATGCTAGGTTTGATCTTGTTGGCGCACTCGCCGTAGAGCCCCGGCGCGAGGCGAATCGTGTCGCCGTCCTTGGCTGCCTCGAGGGCGTCGACGAAGGTCTTGAAGCGGCATCTCTTCTCCGCACAGACGCGAAGCTCACGGCCGCGAAAGGTGGGAGCTGCCACGGACGGTGCGAAGTCCACCTCGGCCACCTTCGCAGCGTCGGGGAAGGCGGGCGTCGGGGCCGCTGTCATGGGCGGTGGTTGGCTGGCCGCGGCGAGCCGGGCAGTACTCGCTGGCGAGGACGAATCGGGTGGTGCGAGGGCCGCGGCAGGCGGGGCCAACGCCGCCACCGCATGCTCCAACGCCGTGACGCGCTGCTCTAAACTGGCCACGGCCGAGCCTGCAGACAGTGACTTGAGTACCTGCCCGGCCACCGCGACGGGGCTGTGACCCGAGAGCTTAGCCAGGGCGAGCAGCCCGACGGCCACCAACGCGCTCATCACCGTCGCCACCGTGGCGCCTAGCAGCAACAGCCGCCCTGTTCCAAGAGGCTTCCCTTCAGTCGGACGATTCATCACATGTCCTAGCGTTTGGCTGGTCAGCGGCCCCGGATCTTACGACGAAATTGACAGACTGTGGGCAGACACACGCGCCCGGCCGGCCCCCTGTGGTACCTTCTGCGGCCGCTCGGAGGAGGGTGTAAGGCCTGGACGAGCGCAAACTGTTGCCCGAACCGCAATGCCTGGGCCCAACCCGTTCCTGTCACCGCGCACTGATATGAGCTCGTACACGGTCCCCGCCAACCCGCTTTCCATCCTGTTCGCCCTCCTGCTGTTGACCACCGCGGGGGGAGCCAACGCGTCCGTCGATTACATCGAGGACATGGAACCCTACGAGGTAAGAGCGCTGACCGGCGCCTTCGCCCCGACCAATGGCAACGAGACCATGGAGGACGCGACGCCCCAGGACTGGTTGGACAACGACCCGTCCGTGCAACAGCTCCGCGGCGTCGTCCGCTCCTGGTCCGGAGGCTTCAAAGCTGTAGAGGGCACCAAACTCTGGGTGCACGGCGGCGGCCACCGAGACAGTGCGAACAACGGCATTTACCAATATGACTTCGCCGGCACGGACGGCCCCGTCGGCTTCGAACTCATCTCCATCAGCGATGTGGCGGACGTGCGCTTTCGCGACGGCCCCAACGGCGAGCAGTTTCCCGACTACCTGGACGGCAAGCCGCTCTCCACCCACACCTACGACGGCTTGGTGTTTGCCCACCACAACAACACGCTCTACCGCTTCGGCGGCGCACCCTACGACGAGGGCGGCGGCGGCTCGGAAACGGCCTGGAAGTTCGACCTGGGCACCGGCGAGTGGACCCGACTACCGGACCTGCCAGCCGTGTCGAGCCCCCTCTTCTTCTTGAACCTCCTCTACGACCCCGAGACACGGAAAATCGCGCTGTCACGCGGCCGCTTCACCACCGTCTTCTTCAACTGCGACACCGACACCTGGGGCGGACAGGACGAATCCTCGCGAAGCATCCCCTTTCAGCCGGATCGCCCCAGCGCCTGGGATCCCAGCCGCGACCGTGGCCTGCAGATCGGCGTTGGCGCTTCGTTCCTGTGGAACATCGACTTCGAAAATGAGACCACCAGCCTCGAGAGCGTCGCGCTCAGCGGCGATCGGGAGATCGAGCAGGCCGATGCCCCGAGCCCGATGTTCGATGCAGGCTTAAACACCTATTGGGTGATCGGCGGTGACGACGAGAGCCCCGGGTGGAGCAGCCTCTACGAGATCAATGCGTCGACCTTTGCGGTCACACGCCACCCGCTCACGGGGGATGTAATCGAGCAGACCCTCCAGCAGGGCAGCTACGGTCGCTTCGTGTTCCTGGAGGACGATCGTGCGATCGGCATCGTGGCGGCGCACGACAAGCCCGCCTACATCATCCGCCTGCCCAAGGTGGTGATCCCCGAGCCGCCCACCAACCTGCAGATCACGAACTAGTCGCGAACGCCCAGGTCGCGGAACAACCCCTCCACCACCTCGGCGTTCTGGGCCCAGGTGAAGCCCCGTTCGTCGATGCTCTCGCGGGCCCGTTGCCCGAGCGCTTCGCGCAAGGCGGGCTCCTCGCACAGGTGTTCCACCGCTCCTAGCAGCCCCGCGGGTTGATCGGGATCGAACAACCACCCGGTCTCGGCGTGGGTGACGACCTCGCGGATGTTCGCCGTGTCCGGCGCCACCACAGCACTGCCCATGGCCAAGTACTCGAAGAGCTTCAACGGTGAGGCGTACGCCACCACGTCCGGCTGCAAGGCCACATCGAAGGCGCCGACGTAGCCGGCCACCTCACTGCGGCCGACGATGCCGGTCACCGTGATCTGATCCGTGACGCCGAGTTCCTGCGCGCGTGCCTCGATGGTCTGCCGCGCCGGGCCATCGCCCACGATTAACAGGTGTCGCTCAGGCGAGCGGGCCACGAGATCGACCGCGCGATCCAAGCCGTGCCAATCGCGCACGAACCCGGTGAACCCGAGCACCAGGCGACCGCCGAGGCCGAGGGCCTCCTTCGCTTGGTCCCGGCTCGGACGGTCACGGAACTTATCCCAATCGACGCCGTTAGGAATCACCCGCACGTGTTCGGCATGACCGCCCTCTTCCACCACCATGTCCCCTAACACACGGGTGACCGGCAGGGTGCGATCAGCATGCTTCCAGCAGTAGCGCTCGCTCCAGCGCGCCAGCCCTTGCAGGGCGAGCCCGCCACTGTGCTTGGCCCTTTCCTGACGCAGAGGCGCGTTGACCTCCAACAACATCGGGAGACCGAACCGTTTCTTCAGCCACACGCCGGCGGGCATGAAGAGGGTGTAACGTTCGTACAAGCAGTCCGGCCTGTGCTCCAGCACGGCACGGCGGAGTTTCCAGTAGGCGAGCAGGCTGTAGCCGAATTCCATCAGCTCGTACACCGCCTTAGGCATATGGCGCTTGAGCCAGTCGACGAAGCCACCGTCGGCACCGAACTCCTTCTCGTCGGCGAACTTCGGCCCCACCATGATCAACTCATGGCCGCGCGCCTTGAGCGCTCGGGTCAGCTCATCGATGTGTACGTACTGACCGTCCTTAGACGCGACGCGATGGTGGTAGAGGATCTTCATCGGTCATCCGCATCTTGCAGTTGGCGTCGTACCATCGCGTACTTCTCCAGGGCGAACCGCCCGACCGCCGACTGCTGCACGATAGTCTCGATTCGCTCCGCGATCTCCGCCGGGAGCTGCTCCTCCCAGCGCGAGATGCTGCCAAGGGGGTTCTTCGCGACCGAGAAGTAGCCGCCTTCGCCGCTGCCGTTCATCTCGTCGATGAACGTGCGGATCTGTTCGTGCAGGTCGATACCGATGAACTCGCACATGTCCTGCACCCGATCCACGGTGTTCAGGCAGATGTCCTCGTAGGACACGAGGAGGTAGTTGGGGTTGGCACCCAGCTCTCGCTCGCTCTTGTCGTTCTGAACCATCCAGGTGTAGGCGGCCTGCTCCTCGTAGCTCAGAGCGTCGAGGCGGTCGACCGGGATATCGAAGGCCTTGGCGTTAGACATGCGAGCGATCTCGTGGATGAACATGTCGCGATTCATCAACTGCTGCTCGATACCCCGCAAAAGGGAGGCGAGCACCGCGCCCGGGTGACGCACGATGTGGATGAACTTCGTGGGCGCCGAGGCAGCCGCGAACATGGGCACTCGACAGACGGAGCTTACCGACTTGATTAGGTAGAAGAATCCATCCCCCCGCGCCAGATCCGGTACGGGCAAGCGAAGTCCGAAGCGCTCGGCAGCGGAGAGGGGGGCCAGCAGCGCGTTCTTCGCATGCTCCGCCATCGGCGAGCGGAAGTCCTTGCGGAAGTGTGGCCGCTTACCGCTGACGGACGGCACCGCGGGACGGGTGAGTTCGAGGAGATAGCGCCGGGCGGGTGCCTCGAGGCGTGCGTACTCCTCGGGCTCCGGCAGGAACGGCAACTCGGGGCACTTGCGCAGCTTGTCCGGCTCGTGGCGGTAAAGGGTCTGCGGCGAGGCGTCGAGCAGCTTCGCCAGGAGCGTGGTGCCCGAACGGCCGGAGCCGTAGGTGAACACCGTGCGCTCTAGGGGATTGCTCATCGCCAGTGCTCCGCAGAGAAATGAACGGGGATTCGGTTCACCGTCGCTGGCGGCGAACCCCGGCCCGCCACCGCGCGCCTGGGGACCGCTGAGGCGCAGCGAGCAGCGGCGGAGAATAGCGCTCGCGCCTTATGCAAACAAGGGCTTGCATCCCGCTTCGGCGTGGGTAGCTAGGCGTCTCACCCCTCCCCTGGCCGCTTCCGTCAAAAAGCCGTGCGTTCGGCCGGATGGCTCCGCCAGAAGTGCGACGGGCGTCCAATAAGGCGCCTCAAGATCCCCCCGAATCGGTCGTCTACCCCCCTTGGGAGCGTGCTTGTTGACGCTTCTCAGCGCCTCGGACGACGAACCGCTGACGGCCTCGCCCCGTCACGACCGCCTCGTCCTACTTCACACGGCCGTGTTCCGGCCCCAGCTGTTGTCCAAGGGTGATCCTGTAGATGCTTGCCAAGTTATCCACCAGGCTGCGATCGCTATCGTGCAGAGCGCGCGAGGTCTCCCGGGCAAGGGCGTCGGCGCCGGCGTGGGTGGCAATGCTGGCCATCGCCGCCACGGTGGCAGGATGCGGCGGCGAAGAAGGCGGCGGTGGCGGCGGCACACCCCCACCGCCTGAGGACACCAACGCGGCACCGACGATCGACGGGTCGCCGGCCGAGCGCGCCGAGACGGGCATCCTCTACACGTTCGTGCCGAACGCCAGCGACGCCGATCGCGATGCCCTGACCTTCAAGGTCGACAACGCACCGCGCTGGACCAGCTTCTCCACCGCCGACGGCACCCTGAGCGGCATGCCGCAGCAGGGCGATGTGGGCACCTACCCGAACATCGTCATTAGCGTGAGCGACGGTGTCGCCGAGTCGGCCCTCGAGCCCTTCGAGATCGTGGTGGTCTCCAACGAGCAACCCCCTGCACCGCCGCCGGCTCCGTCCAACCGGGCGCCGTCGATCTTCGGTGATCCCAGCACCGAGGTCATCGCCGGCGAGAGCTACCGCTTTACCCCGGGCGCGACCGACGCCGACGGAGACTCGCTGTTCTTCAGCATCTCCACCAACCTCAGCTGGGCGAGCTTCTCGGCCGATAACGGCACCCTGAGCGGCACGCCCAGCCTGGACGACGTGGGCACCTACGAGAACCTGGTGATTACCGTGTCCGACGGCTCTGCCTTGGACTCACTGCCGCCGTTCACCCTGGTTGTCCGCGCGCCCGAGATCCCACCGCCCCCGCCCAACTCGCCCCCGGTGATCACCGGCATGGCACCGGCATCGGTGGGTGTGGATCTCCCATACCTGTTCATTCCGTCCGCCTCCGACGCCGACGGCGATACGCTCGCCTTCAGCGTGGCGAACCTGCCGTCCTGGGCCAGCTTCTCGGCCACCACCGGCTCCCTGTCGGGCACCCCGACCGAGAGCGATACCGGTGACTACGCGGGCTTCACCATCAGCGTCTCGGACGGCGTGGCCGTCTCCAGCCTCGCGCCCTTCACGATCACCGTCGAGGCGGGCGTGAACTCGGCGCCGACCATCTCCGGCGTGGCACCGACGAGCGTGCTCCCTGACGCGCCCTACGACTTCGAGCCGAGCGC
>JBCBZW010000177.1 GCA_039815145.1 Pseudomonadota bacterium | reverse complement strand
TTTCCGCGCTACTCGCCGGAGCACATCGAGGAGAACGCCCGCCTGGTGGACACCCTGACGCGCATCGCCGACGACGCGGATCTGACCGTGGCACAGCTGAGCCTCGGCTGGCTGCTGGCGCGCTCACCGCGCGTGGTACCTATCGTGGGTACTAAGCGCGTACGCTACGTGGAGGAGAACGCCATCGCCGCTCGCGAACCGCTCGCGCCGAGCATCGTGGCGGCCGTCGACGCGGCATTCCACGCCGACGACGTGCGCGGCGAGCGCTACCGCCCCTCGGCCATGGCGCGCCTCGGCGGCAAACCAGAGCGCTGAGGGCCGTGGGCTCCCAGCACGCAGAACAAGGAGACTTCCCCGTGACCGCATCGCCCGTCACCACCTTCCTCGCCATCGCCCTCGCGCTTCTCGGCGCATTCCCCGCCTCGGCCCAAGACGAACCCAGGAAGTTCACCCCCCGCGAAGCCGCCGAGCTGCGCTACGCCGACAAGCTCGTGCAACGCGGCTACCAGTACATGGCGGGTGGGCGGTGGAAGCTGGCGCGCAAGGACTTTCGCGAAGCCATCAAGTCCACCACCGTGGTCTACGGCGACAACACCTCGCGCAACGCCGAGCTCTACGTGCTGATCGGCCGCACCCACTACACCCAGGCGGTCGCCGATACGCGGCGCGACCCCGGCCCCCTTACCGCCGCCCGCGAAGCCTTCGCCAAGGCCATCGCCATCTACGGGGAACTCCCGCCACCGCAGAACGAGCCGCTGCTCGATGCCCATGCCCAGTACGGCGATCTCCTCCAGGTGGCCTCAGACCACGATGCCGCCCGCGAGCAGTACCTCAAGGCCTGGGACCTCCTGGTGGAGAAGACCAGCGAGCGAGCCGCCAACGACTACTTCCGACAAGCGCAGAACCTGTTGGATCTGCGCCCCACCAAGGGCTACCGCTCCTCGGAAGACCAGATCGTCTGGTTCACCTTCGAGATCTCCGCCGACGGGCGCATCCGCGACATCGAGGACAAGGGCTCCACCGCGGGCCGCAAGCTCATGAACGACATGCGCAACATCCTGGACCGGGCGCGCTTCCGTCCACGAATCGTGGCCCGCGAGCCAAAGGCTATGCTCGGCTACCTCAAGCTGCGATTCCCCAACGACGGCAGCCGGCCGCAAGACCTCCCCAATGGCTAGTCGCCGCATGTGCCGGGCCCTGGCAGCGCTGGCGCTGTGCGTCCCGGCCTTCGCCTACGCCGCAGACGAGCCCGCCTGCATGAACGCAGAGCAGCGCGCGCTGCTCGAGGCGATCAACGACGCCCGCGCCAAGGCCCGGGAGTGCGGTAAGCAATCCATGCCCGCAGCGCCGCCCGTGCGCTGGCACTGCAAGATCGTCGCCGCCGCCGAGCGCCACAGCGAAGACATGGCGAGCAACAGCTTTCTCGCCCACGAGGGCTCCGACGGCAAGCGCGTGTTGGGCAGGTTGCGAGCGGCAGGCTACTCACCGCAGGCCTGGGGCGAGAACGTCTCCGCGGGACGAGAGCAGGCGGCGCCAACGGTCTACGCGTGGCTCGAGAGCCCCCAGCATTGCGTGAACCTCATGAAGCGCGCCTTCACCCATGTGGGTGGCGCGCGCGCGGTCAACGCCGACAGCTATTACCGCTGGTACTGGACCGTCGACTTCGCCCAACCCCGTCGCTAGGGCTAACTCAGGACGCTAGGTCGCCTCTTCGCGCAGCCACATCAGCGCATCGTCCCAGAGCGCGCTGCCCACGCCGTCGCGGAAGAACCCGAGGTGACCGATCTCGCGCACACCCACCGCCTGCGGTGACCACCAGCGCTGGGTGACGTCGGCGGCAGCGAACAGCGGCATCAGGCCGTCGACGTTCTCACGCGTCGCGATCTGATCGTCCTCGAACCCGTAGGCCAGGATGGGACAGGTGAGGCGATCGAAGTGCACCTCACCGAAGGGCTTGCCGTCGAGGGACGCGCGGCGCCCGCTGCCGTCGAGGAACGCGGCGAGGTAGTCCGGCTCCATGCACCAAGAGCCCCATTCGCGGGCCACACCGGTCGGTAAGTTCTCGCCCCACCCGATCTTCTTCGCCGGCGCGTAGCCGTAGACCGGCGACACCAGCGGCAGGTAGAAGCGGAACAGCCCGTAGGCGAACCAGCGGAAAGGCCAGGGCATCCCTGCCCAATAGCCGGTGGAGACGGCGACGAAGAGGGCAGCACGCACGCGCTCCGCGTTGTCGGCGAAGCCGAGTTGCTGGCCGCCCGTGGAGTGCCCGACGACGGTCAGCGGCGCGTGCGGGTAGCGTTGCGTCAGCCAGTCGATGGCACTCGGCACGTCGCGTTGGCCCCAGTCGCGGTAGCGGGCCGAGTAGCGTCGCAGGGAGGTGGGCGCCGAGTCCCCGATGCCACGGTAGTCGTAGGTGAGGGTAGCGAAGCCGCGCTTGGCCGCGTGTTGCGCGAAGCGACGATAGAAGCGGCGCGGAATGCCCGTGCCGGAGTTGATCAGCAATGCCGTGTGGCAGGTGTCGGACGGTTCGTGCAGCGTACCCGTGAGGCGGGCGCCGTCGCGCGCCGTGAGCGCTACCGGTTGCTCGAGCGTGGGGGGCATCAGTTCGCCCGGGCTTTCGCCGCCTTCATGAGGTCCGCCCACTGGGGATACTCGCGCCAGGCATCCGCGTCCCACACCACCTCGAGGTCGGGGCGGGCCTCGGCCTCCGACACCCCCATGCGCAAGGTGCGGTAGAGGTACACGAACGCCGACGCGCGGTAGTTGGCCATGCAGTGGACCAGGGTCTTGCGATCGGCACGCGCGTCCATCACGGCGAAGAACAGATCCAGATCTTCCAGCGTGGGCGAGGACCAGGGCACGGGAATGTGCATGTACGCGATACCCTCGGCGGCGATGCGCGGACCGTCGCTCGCATTGTGGTCCTCCTGCACCGTGGCCAGGTTGACCACCAGCTCGAAGCCGGCCTCCTTGAGCTCGGGCACCTGCGGCGCCATCACGTGACCGCCCGTTGACAGGGAGTCATCCACCTCGTGGTAATTGTGAATCTCGCCGAGGTCAGCGAATCCGCGGACACTGACGAGAATGAGACCAGCGGTGAGCGCCAATCGGCTAACGATCCTATTCACGGCGAGGTAACTCCGTCTTCGTGGTTCGGGGGTGATGGCGATGGCAAGCAGGCTTCGACACGGCGAACGGCAAGCCCTCGCCGATCGCACTCGCGGTACGCCGCCGCCATGCGTGCCAAGCCCTCTCGAAAATGACGCCCCTGCAACAGGGTCTCGATGGCCTGGCGCAGCTCGCCGACCTTGGCGCGCTCCAGATCGAGGCGCAGACCCAACTGATGGTAAACCACGCGTGCGGCATTTCCATACTCATCGAGGCTTCCGCCCGAGCACACGAGCATCGGCACCTGCGCCAGCACTGCCTCGTTCACGGTGGCGATACCGCCGTGGCAGACCAGCGCCTGGGCCGCTTTCAGCACCTCCAGCTGAGGCACGTAGGAGGCGGCGTAGACGTTTTCTGGCAGGGGTGCCAGATCGCTGATCTGCAGGCGTTTTCCGTGGGCGATCAGGAGATCGAAGGGCGCTCCATGAGCCGCGTCGCGCACCCGGCGCAGAAAATCTGGCAGGGAGAGGATGCTGCCCATGAGGCAGGCCACGAGGGGGCGCGATCGGTCGCGAGACGAGAGGTAGCGACGCACATCGTCGATCGCGTCGCCCTGGCTCGATTCCGCACGGGCCGTCTGCACCATAGGACCGACGTACGCGGGATCCTCGCCGTGGCCGGGGAACTGCAGCGCCCCCGAGTTGAGGTACAGGTGGGTGAGCTTCGGGTAGGTCAGGATTGGCCAATGGTCTGTTCGCACCGTGTCGCGCCAGTCCAGCCGCTCGCGACGGGCGATGCGCTTCCAGGCGCTGAGGTCGTCTTTGCCCCGTGCACGTAACGCCCCCAGCGCGAGTCGCGCCCGTCGACGCAGCAGCAACGACCACCACTGCGCGGCGCCGCGCAGGCGGCTCATCGCGCCCTCCCCCGGCACGATCGAGGAGGTGGGCGGCGGCAACCCGGGCCGCCGGCGCGGGGCGATGTGGTACTCGAGAATCAGCGGCCGAACGCCGAGCCCCAGCAGTTGCAGAATGACGGCGTGGTACTCGGAATCGACCAGCACGAGATCCGGCCGCCAGGCATCGATCAGGGCTTTGATACCGAAGCCCTGGAGCGCCGCCTCGAAGCGCGCCTGACGGCGCGGGCCTGCACCGACCGTCTCGCCGGCCACCGGGCCTTCGCCCAGGGCCATGAAGGCCACTCCCTCCTGCGCCACCCGATCCGCGATCGCATGGCGGGCGCTCGCCAGGAGCACCGTGTGCCCGGCGGCGGCGAGCCTCTCCGCCAACGCTAAGCAAGCGTTTAGGTGACTGGTGATGCCGACGGTCACCAGCGCCAGGCGTGCCATCAGGGAGCGGTCGCCTGAGGCGCGGTGGCGATCGCCCGCCAGGCCGCGGCGATCAGCGCGATGTCCGCCAGCACGCGCACGGCCACCAGCATCGCCACCATCGCGAGGGCATCGACCCCGAGCGCGGCCCCCGCCCCCACCACCACGAACTGCCCCAGCAACACCGCTGACTGCACCTTCATCGGATCCTGCTGACGACGCAGAATCACCAACACCTCCGACGACGGCGCGCTCAACCACTGGGTGAACAGGAGCACGGCCATCAACTGCGCGTAGGCGCCCGCACCCGCCCAGGTCTCACCCATCAGGGCGCTCATCAGCCACGGCGCGGCCACCATGAGGCCGACGGTCGGCAACCACCCGATCGCGGCCAGCGCCAGCGTGCTCTTCCACCAGGCACCGCGCAGGGATCGTCCCGCCTGATGGATGCGCGCGCCGCGCTGGTTGAAGGCGCGCCGTACGGAGATGGCCAGCACGTTGCCGGGCGCCCCCACCAGGCGCACGGCCATCGCGTAGAACCCCACGGCCGCGCTCGAGTAGAGCGCGGCCAAGGCGAGCTGCGGCAGCGCCTGCGCCACCGCGCGCAGGAAGGTGGTGGGCATGCTCAGCAGCGGGAAATCGCGGTAGGCGAGGATCGGTTGACTCACCTCGGCGAAGCGCGCCGGCGGCCGCCAGGCACCGACGTCCGCCGGCAGGCGCCGCCCGATGAGCAGCAACTGCACCAGCGCACCGACGAGGAATCCGGTGATCAGCCCCGCGGCGGAAGAGCCCAAAGCCAGGCCCGCCCCGATGCGGGTGGCACCGGTGGCCGACGCCCGAGACACCTGCCCCGTGGCGATGATGGCGAACTGCTTCTCACGCGTGTTCCAACCGTTGATTAGCGCGGTCAGGCCCAACACGAAGACGAGCGACGGCACCACCCACCACCAGCGCCGCAGATCCACCGCGACGCTGCCGTCGAGGGGGCCTGCCAGCAGGGCCATGCTCAGCGTCAGCAAGGCGCAGAAGACCAGCAGCCAGGTGGTGGCGCTGTGCGCCAGCGCGCGGGCTTCCTCGTGGGTCTTGGGCAACGTCAGCGCCTTACCCAATTGCAAGGTGGCCACGGTCACCAAGGGTTGCGCCAGGGCCAGCAGCGCCGCCATCTCGCCGAAGTCCGCGGGTCGAAACAGGCGCGCGATGATCGGCGTGAGCAACAGCGTGATCAGCATCGCGCCCGTGCCACCGCTGGTGAGCACGGCCACGCTGCGGGCGAAGTCCACATCGAAGGGCAGCTTCGACAGCAGCGAGCGTCGCCTCGATGAGTTGGTGCCCTGGTCTTCCATCATGCCCTCGAGGCCGCTGTGGTCTGCGCCCGGCGCGGCCCCGAGCATACCGCGCCGCGCCGGCGACGCGGTCGATCAGATAGGCAGAAACTCAAGGCCGAAGGCACGCTCCACCAGCCAACCCAGGGCCAGCAGGCCGATCACGGCGGAGCCTACGGGGAACAGGAAGCGCAGGTAGGCGGCGGTGCCGCGCAGGGCGAACAGCACGGGGAAGATCACCAGGATGACCGCCACCTGACCGATCTCCACGCCGATGTTGAAGCCCAGAAGATCGATGACGATGTTGCTGCGATTCTGGATCTTCTCGGCCAGCACGCTGGCGAAGCCGAAGCCGTGGAACAGCCCGAAGCCGAACACGAGCAGGCCCATGCGCTTGTGCAGCACCGGGAACAGATTGTTCACCGCCGCCACCACCACCGAGGCGGCGATCACCGACTCGACGAAGCGCGAGGGCAGGCGCACCACATCGAGCGCCGCCAGCGACAGGGTGATCGTGTGCGCCAAGGTGAAGAGGCTCACAATCTTGACCACGTTCCACAGGGCGGGCCCGAAGTCGTGCACCGGCGCCCAGCCCTCGGGCTCGCGGCGCAGGAGCACCGCCGGCAGGATCAGCGCCAGCAGGAACAGGATGTGATCGATGCCGATCCAGATGTGCCAGATGCCGGAGCCGATGAAGGTGACCAGGCTGGTCCACGGCGAGAGTGCCGTGACGTCGATGGTGCGTTCGTTTTGGTCCGGGGAGAACGAGAGCGTGGTCTCCTCGCCGGTGTCGACGCCCTTACCCTTGGCGTTGGTGGGGATCACCAGAAAGCCACGGTGGCGATCGTCGACGTCGAACAGCAGGTCGTAGCGCAGGCGTAGCACGTCCGGCACCGCGCCCGGGTCGCGCACCTCGTAGAGGTAGGCCAGGTACTTGCCCTCGGGGTAGCGGCGGTACTCGTAGCCGGTCCAGTCGATGGTGTAGTCGCCCTCGGGCGTGCCGATCGCCACCCGTGATTCGATGTAGGCGAGGATCTCGTCGATGCGCGTCTGCGCTTCCCCCTCGCTGAACTTGCCGTCGCCGTCCGCGTCGAGGTCGAAGGCCTTGTCGAGGTCGTCCAGGGTGATCTGCAGTTCCCCATGCAGGCGATCGAGGCCCACGTTCAGGAAGATGTAGCCCTGCCCCAGAGCGTGTCCGTGGGACACGCCCGCCATCGTCAGCCCTAAGCACAGGCAGGCAAGTGCAGCTCCTAGGGAGCGGTTTTTCTTATTGCTTTGCTTCATGTCTCTCTTTCTCGGCACTTCGCAGCCACCGGTCGAGGCCGGCAGCCAGGTGTTCTCCGGCCGTCTCGTTGATCAAGTCCACGTGGCGGCGTGCGCCCGCGATCAGCTCCAGGTGCACGGTGCCGCGCACCTTCTCGCCCCAGGCCTTCGCCGTCTCCTCGCGGTAGACCTCGTAGGTCTCCGGCAGGATGAGGGACAGGTCGCCGTCGTAGGCGGGGTAGCGATAGCGCGCGCTCATGCGGCGGTAGTGCTGACGGTCGCGATAGCTGATCAGGGACGCGGGGGTGTTCTGATGTTGGCGGATGAAGGTGAGCAGGGCGAGCAGCAGGCCCAGGGCGACCGTCACCAGACCGCCGATCGAGTAGGGGGCGGTGCGCGCCAGGCGCTCGGCGAAGCGACCGCGGTCGAGGCGTGCCACGAAGCGCGGCGCGAGGTTCTCGATGGTCGCAAGGTCGGCGCCGGTCTCCACGTTGATCCGATAGAGCTTGCCCGCCTCCACCTCGAAGGCACCGACGCCGCGCTCCGCCGCGGGCAGGCCGAGCAGACCGAAGCTCGCAAAGTAGCGATCACTCTGGCCGAAGGGCACGCGCAGCAGGATCCGGCGCAGACGACCGGGGAGGGTGCGCGGCCCCGGATCGATGTAGGCGTAGTCGCGCACATCGCCGCTCGCGATCATGGCCGCGTCCTCGCGCAATGCCTGCCAGCGCAAGTCCAGAGCCAGGGGCTGCTTGACCGGCAAGGCCGCGCGGCGCAGGGCCGCCAGCGGCAAGGCCTTATCCACTTCGAGCGCTAGCTCGACGCGCCCGTCCTCTTCGGCGATGAAGGTGCCGCCGTCAGCTTGCGAGGGCGTTAGCTCCAGCACCAGGGGTCGCCAGGTCGGCTGGTTGAGCACCCACCCCGCACCGATCCACACGGCAAGGCCGAGGGCCAGCAGCGCGCCTGACACGCCGTAGAGCACCCGCGAGGTCTGGCGCGTGCGCGAGAAGTAGGCATCGAGCAGGCGCATGCGCCAGGTGCGCAGGCGACCCTTCAGGATTCGTCCCATCCACTGCAGGCCGCCGCCGCCCACGCCCTTGGTCTTCATCTCCTCACGGCGCAAGCGCCATTGCTGGCGGTAGTAGTCCGCGCCCGCCGGCGGCGGCGGATCGCACAGGGCCAGGGACACGTCCTCGCCCTCGCCGCGCAGACGGCAGGCCATCTCGTAGGCGATCTTGCCGCCGAAGGAAAAGCCGCAGAGGCGATAGGGCCCTTGGGGTTGCACCTCGCGCACCTCATGGAGGTAGCGCTCGGCCATGGTCTGCACCGAGTTGCCTTCCGAATCGCGATCGGAGAGGTGGGTGAAGGCCAGGTAGACCGGCTGATCTTCGCCCAGGTGTCGGGCGGCCTGGCGCGCACCGCCGTGCACGCAGATGAGCGGTGGCCGCGCCCCCTTAGGCTGCACGGGGATTAGCAGCGGGGTCCGCGCGCGGGGGCCGCCTTCCTCGCGCAAGCGCTGCGCCAGCGCGCCCAAACGTGAGGCTTCGAACAGGGCTGCCAGGGGCAGGCTGCGGCCGAAGCGGCGCTCGATCTCGAGCATCAAGCTCACGCCCGCCAGCGAGTGTCCGCCCAGTTCGAAGAAGTCATCCTGCGGCACCACCTGCTCGACGCCGAGGAGCTTGCGCCAGATCGCGGCCAGGTCGCGCTCCGTGTCGTCGGCGTAGGCGATCGGCGCGGTGGCAGTCGCCGCCGTTGCCACCACCGCGGGCAGGCGCTGACGATTGACCTTTCCATTAGGCAGGCGCGGCAGCGTCTCCAGCATCTGAACGTGCGT
>JBCBZW010000176.1 GCA_039815145.1 Pseudomonadota bacterium | reverse complement strand
GCGGTGCGCAAACTCAAAGGAGGCATGGCGCCCCATGGACAGTAAGGCAGACGAGCGCGACGAGGCAGAGCGCGCCCTGCTGGCGCGCTATCACGCGCAACCGCCGGCCCCGCCGCCGGCGGCCCTCGACGCACAGATCCGCGCGGCGGCTCGCGAGGCCGTGGCCTGCGCCAGTCAGCGCGACGAGGACCAGGCGTCGGCAAGCGCTGGCGGGTACGCCAGGCCGTCGCCGTGGATCGCCCTGGCCGCCGCGGTGGCGATGGTCGCCCTGGTGTTGCCGGGCTTGTTGAGCGTGCCCGACGCTGACCTGCAGGCGCCGGCGGGCGCTCTGGCGGACGCCGAGGTGGCGCTGGTGCAGAGTGCGCCGGCACCCCTGGCGCTCGGTGGGGCGACCGTGCGCGAGCAGGAAGCGGCGCCCGCGGCGATGCAGGCACCGCGCGACACCGCGGTTGCCTACGCCCTGAAGCGCAGCAGCGAGGCCGACGCGATAGATGAGGAGGCGCCTGTAGAGGTGTCGGCGCGACGCCGTGCCTGGCCCGCGTCAGTGCGCGAGGAAAGCCAGGCCCTGGTGTCTTCCGCTGCCGTAGCGGACGAGCAGGAGGCGCCGGCCATGGAACTGGTCACCCAACACCGACTCGAGGGACGGTTCCGCCCCGATGCGGTAACGCCCGATCAGCTCAACGTCACCCTGCTCGAGAGCCTAGTGCTGATTCAAGGTGATTGGGCGCCGGAGGGCGCCGATTGCGATCCCCTGCTGACCCTCGACCGCCAGCGCGGAGAATCGGCCCTGGTGAGCGTGGAGCGCATCGCGGGTAGCAGCGCGGATGACTTCGTATTTCTGCGCCTGGAGAGTCCGTCGCGGGTGCGTCTGGTGCACTGCACGGCGCAGGGGTGGGTGATCTCCGCGCGGTGATCGATGCGGGTGCGACAGAAGATGGGGGATCGGACCTCGGCAGTTGATTTCGCAGCGGGTTGATGTTGCTGTAACCCGAGCGCTCCTCGACATCGGTACTCGCCCGCCTCGCGCAGGTGCGCCGAGTGGGTGGCGCATTCCGGTGGCCTGGAGGGCAACCACGTCGGGCAATCCGGTGATTCACCCCATCTACCTGCCGTACGCCGCAGAGCAACTCTCGCGGCACTTCGTGGGCGATAGCGCACGACACATCGAGCACTTCGAGCGCTCGGCCGAGCGCTATGAGCAGTTCATGGCGGCCCATCGCGATGCCACCGACGTCGCCCTGTCCGTGGCTCGTCGACCGCGCCAGATCGAGCAGGACGAGCGCGTGTGGAGCGTGGCCGCACTGAAGCACGTGTTCGATCATCCCCAGCGCAACGAGCGCCTAATAGATTTGTTCTCAAGTTGCTTCGGCAGGCAGCCGCCGATTCGTGACCTGCCCACCTGGGTCAGCTGCCTGGACGGGCCCTTGGAACTCTTCTTCCAGGTGCAGTACCCCTCGCCGCCCGCGTACCTCGACTGGTTGGCCGAGCACCTCGAGCAGCGCCATCTCATCCCCTTCGTGCTGGATGCCGCGCGGCGACCCTCGCGGCGTCCCCTCGAGGGGCCGGTCACGGTGGATGCGGTCTTGCTGAACCCGTCCAACGGTTTCGCGGTGCTCTTCGAGGCGCAGGTGCTGGACGACTGCTTGAGCGATGTGCCCTACGACAGTCTGCGCAACCAGCTGACGCGCACGATCGACATCATGGTGGAGCCGGCCCGTGACGACCTGGGCGGCGCCCTCGAACGTCGCTCGCCCGATCGCACGCTCTTTTGCATGCTCACGCCGCAGCTGTTTCGCGACCATCCGGAGTCGCGCCACTACGCGGCGCTCCTGATCGACTACATGGGGTGTAACGACACCTTGGTGCGCGATCTGCCCCATCGCGACGAGGACTTGCTGCAGGGGGTGTCCTCGCGCTTGGGCTGGCTCACCTTCGAGGACTTGCTGCGCAGTTTCCCGGGCGCCTGTCCCTGGATGACCACCACCTGACGCCCCAGCAGCCTTAAGAAAATGCCTCAGGCGGCACGATCCGGCGTTGGAAATCGACTCAAAATGCTCATGTACTGTTCGTACACTGCGCTTTTTCGTCGATTTCCGCCTTGTCTCGCACTCGCCTGAGTCATTTTCTTAAGGCTGCTGGCGGGCGTTCGTATCAGGCTGCTGCGCTCGGATCGCCCTCGTCCCGCGCTGGTGCCCGGACGGCGGGCCCCGACAGGAGCAGCGTCGGCGGCTCGATCGCGTAGCCCTGGGCCATGTCGGCCGACAGGCTCATCATGTCTTCCAAGGTCTGCGTGGACTCGATGAACATCGCGCAGGTCAGCACGTCTAGGGCCTTGGCGGCGTCGATGGCCGACTTCACGACGATGCGATCCAGGGCGTTCTCGTGCGCGTCGCGCACAGCGTTGCCGTCGAGCTTTAGCATGTCGACGCGCAGCTCCTGGGCGATCGCGAGGGATGAGGAGCTGGTGCTGAAGCCGTCCAGGGCAAAGCGGCACCCAAGCGGGCGCAGGGCCTGCATGAGCTTGCCGAGGGCCCCCGCGTCGCGTTGCGCGAACGCCTCGCGGATCTCGAAGTTAAGCCAACCGTTCGGTAACTTCAGGGTGTCCTGGAGTTCGTGGACGAAGTCACTGAAGCTGGCGTCCTTGATCGTGGCCGGTGAGAGGTTCACCCAGCAGTGCTCGATCGCACGGGCCTCGCCTAGTTGAGCGAGATGGTGGCCGAGTTGTTCGACGACCCAGCGATCGATGTCGGCGGCCAGACCGTAGCGATCTGCCACCGGCAGGAACGCGCCTGGCAGCAGGCTGGCCTCGCCCTGCTCGTCGAGCATCCGCAGCAACACCTCGGCCTGGCGAGGCGCTGAAGGGTCTTGCAGGGGCATGATCTGCTGCGTCATCAACGCAAAGCCATCGCCGTCGAGAGCGCTGCGCAGGCGCTGAGCCCAGTGCACCTCCGCCGCGCGCTCTTCCTGCTGATCGCCGCCCTCGTCCTCCGCCAGGCACACGCGGTTGCGCCCACCGTCCTTGGCGGCGAAGCAGGCGTCGTCGGCCCGGCGCAGGGCGTCGTCCAGGGAGCCGGTGGGGCGGTCGACGCCGACGATGCCGATGCTGGCACCGATGCGGAAGGTCTGCTCATCCCAAGCGAAGAGGAGGTCTTCCATGCGCGCGCGGATGACCTCGGCGATCTGCGCGCCGGCATCGAGGTCGCAGCGTTGCAGGATCACGGCGAACTCATCGCCTCCGAGGCGCACGACCAGATCCCGCTCGCGTACGCTCTGGCTGATCGTGCTCGCCACCTGCTGCAGCAGGGCGTCGCCGGCGGCGTGGCCGGCCGTGTCGTTCACCACCTTGAACTTATCGAGATCGATGAGTCCGATGACCAGCGGGTAGGCGTTCGAGGCCTTCTCGGCACCTAGGTCGGTGAGGGTCTGCTCGAACACGCGTCGGTTGGCGAGCCCGGTCAGGGCGTCGTGGCGAGCCTGGTGCTGGAGCTCGGCGGCCAGGCGGCGTGATTCGGTCGCATCCTGCAGCTGCAGGACGGCGTAGGCGAAATCGTCGTCCTCGCGGACGGAGGAGAAGTGCAGGTCACAGGTGAGGTCGCGGCCGTCGCGGCTGCGTACCTGCGCATCGCAGGCGAACTCGCCGATGCTGGCGATCACCATCTGCTGGAGCTGCTCGCGCACATCGTCTTGGGTCTCGCCGGTGATGAGCGTGAGCAAGTTCAGGCGCCGTTCGCTGCCGGTGTCCATGAGCGAGTCGAACATGGGGTTGCGCTGGATGACGGTGCCGTCGCCCAATACCAGGGCCATGCCGATGGGGGCGTTGACGAAGGCCTTCTCGAACTTCACCTGATTGGACTTGGCCAGGCGATCGGCGCGCTCGCGCTGGCGAATCTCGCTCTCCAATCGCGTGTTCTGTTCCGCCAGTTCGCGCGTGCGCACCTCCACGGTTTGCGCCAGGTGGATGTCGCGCCCATGGATGATCTCGAGCATGGCGTTGACGTCCTCGGTCAGGCGACCCAGGTCGTCGGGGTACAGGGGGTCGGCGCGCAGCTCGTAGTCTTTCTTCTCCCGCACGCGCTTTACCAGATCCGTTAGGTTGGCGAGGGGCTTGGTCACCATGCGCTGACTGCCGTGGGCGAGGGCGAGGCCGAGCAGCACGGCGAGGGTCAGGATGGCGGTGATCGTGCCCAACATCTCGCGCGCCGCGGCGACCACTTCCTCGCGCGAGACGTAGATCATCAGCCAGCCGATCTCGAGGCCGTAGGGATCGACGATGGGGATGGACTGGGTGTGCATCGCGCCCTGCGCGTCCTCGTCCTCCACCGGGTTGGTGCCGTAGTAGGTGACGATGAGCTCATCGCTCACCCCGCGCAGTTCGGCGCGGGCGATGGCGGGGTCCTTGTTGAAGGCGTCCATGATGGAGGCGGCGCGCGTCCAGTCGGCGAATTCCACCGGCTGCACCAGGTTCTCGCTCACCATGGCCCCGTGCTGGGCGACGCGCTGGGCGAGGGCGTGCTCCATCATGCGGTGGTTCTGCCAGAACAGCAGCGCACCGGCCACGCCGATCAGCGTGAGGCCGAGGATGAGATTGAAGATGGTCAGCTTTTGACTGATCGGCAGTCGCTGAATGATCCGCTGCACGGCGCCCTGGCCCCTTGCCTAAACTTGCCCGCCGCCTCGGTGGCGCGGCGACCGTCAAACCCGTGCAGTTTAGGGAGTCACTGGCGCTGCCCGATCGGCGCGAATCACAACTTGATGGTGCCCGATGGCGTGCCTTTGACTTAACCTCGGTGCTTGTAGGCAGAGTGTGAACTGATCGGCAGGGGTGCAGCGGCGGTGATTCGAACGAAGGCTCATGGGGTCGCGCGGGGAGCGCGGGTCGCTTGTGGCGCGCTGGCGCTGCTCGGCGCCGGGCTAAGCAACGCTCAAGGCCTTACCGCGCAAGCCGTCGAGCGATGCGATGGCGCGGCCGCTCGAGCGCAGGCGGATCCTGAGGCTCGGCACAGCTTGGGGGTGTGCTTCCTGCTCGGCGAGGGGCGTCTCACCGATCACGCGCGGGCCCTCGAGTTGTTCGAGTCTGCGGCTCGTGAGGGTGTGCGAGAGGCGGCCTTTTCGCATGCGGCTGCGCTGCTCTTCAAGGTGCGCGACGCAAACCGTTTCGCCGAGGCCGCTGGCGCGCTGTCGGACCTCGCCAACGAGGGCTATCGGCCGGCTCACTTTCCCCTCGCGGTGGCTTACGTGGCGGCCCTGGGGGTGGAGGAGGACCCCGATCGGGGTGTGCGTGAGCTCGCCCTGGCCGCGCGCGAGGCCCACGACGACGTGGCGGCGTGGGTGCTGGCGGTCGTGTACCGCTACGGTCTGCTCGGGCAGAGCGCCGACGAGACCCTGGCCTGGCAGTACGTGTCGCGCTACGTCGCCAACCTCCGGCGCCAGTACCCGCAGCTCGTGTTCAATTCGGCGCGGTTGCGGGAGTCCGTGCTCGCCCTCCACCACGATCGGCTGCTACGCCTCTACGTCTTCACCGATGCGCAGCTGGAGCTTTTCCTGGCCCTCGCCGAGGAGGTGAGTCGCCGCGATGACCTGGCGACCCTGCGCCGTAACTGGAATCAGTGATCGCTGACCGGCGCATCAAGAGTCCCAAGAAAAAGGCCGGAGGGCGTCAGCCCCCCGGCCTTGGTCCTTAGCGGATCGTGTGGTCGCGGCTACTCGGCCGTGCCCACTAGGATCTGCTGCACGCTATCGCCCGGGGCTGCGGAGAGGCCTGCTGCTGAGCAGTCCCATGCGTCGGCACCGCTGAGCGGCACGTTCACGCTCTGGCCGGTGGTCTGGTTGCGGCAGACCGCGACCTGGCCGTCGACGCCGGTGAGCGTGCCCTGCAGGGCCGTGCCGCTGGCCGTGCCACGCAACACCATGATGACCCGCTCGCCGCTGTTCACATCGAGGCCGGCCGCTTCGCAGTTGAAGGCGAGGGCCTGATCCACCTCCGCGATAACCCGGCCCGCAGCGCCCGAGGGCGGAATGCAGATCGCGATGCTCGAGCCCAGGTTGAGCCCCGCGCCGCCACCGCCGATCGGCGCGACGCAGTCGGCCACGCCGGGCAGGGCGGAGCGGATCTCACCGTACCCGTAGACGGGGCTCGGCTGGATGTTGCCGGGGATGCCACCGCAGTTTTGCGTGCTGGTCCAGAACTGCGCATTGGCCTTCATGAAGGCCTCGACGGCGTCGGGGTCGCGTTCCAGGCAGGACTGGGACGACATCAGCAGGGCGGTCATGCCGGCCACGTGGGGGCCGGACATGCTGGTGCCGCTGAAGCGGGCGTAGCCACCGCCCACCACGCTCGAGCGAATGTTCTCACCAGGTGCCACCAGGTCGGGCTTCAGGCGGTTGCTGCCGTCAACGGTCACCGGGCCACGGCTGGAGAAGCTCGAGATTTCGCTGAAGGAGTTCACCGAGCCCACGGTGGTGGACGCATCGTAGATAGCGGCCGGGGTGTTCACGGTGCTGCACCCGGAGCCGGAGTTACCTGCCGACACCACCACCACGATGCCGGCGGCACGGGCGTTGTTGACCACCGTCAGCATCACGTTCGGGTCCGTGCAACCCTCGCTCGTGGGGCAGCTCCAGCTGTTGTTGATCACGTGCGGGGCGAGGTCCGGGCGCGGGTTCTGGCCATTGAGATCCGTGGGGGCCACGAACCACTCGAAGCACTCGCTGTAGGTGGCCGGGGTGCCGTTGCCGCGGTCCATGTTGCGACAGCCGATCCACGTCGCGCCGGGGGCGACGCCGATCTGGTTGCTGCCACCGTCGTCACCGACCATGGTGCCCATCGTGTGGGTGCCGTGATCGTTGTCGTCGCAGGGCACGGGGGAGTCGACACCGCAGGGATTGCCGAAGCCCGAGTGGATCGAGTCGTGCCAGTGGTAGTTGTGGTCGACGGTGCCAGCATCGTTGCCGCGGTAGTGGTTGATCAGGGCCGGGTGGTCCCAGTCGTAGCCCGTGTCCTGGCCGCCGATCACGATGCCTTCGCCCGTGAAGCCGTTGGCCCAGAAGGTGTCGGGCACGCCGATCTGCTGCAGGCTCTGCTCGATGCCCTGGGGGCCGAGGAGCAGGTCAGCAGGGTGTACCTGGGGCGGTGCCATCTGCACCGTGGGGTTGGCGTAGATGTGGGCGACGTCCCTGCGGGCCGCCAGCTCCTCGGCGAGGGCGCGACTGCCGCGTACCCAGATCATGTTGGCGATCCAGTAGGCACGGTGCTCCACGCCCGCCTCGCGCAGGCGCTCGAGGAGGGGACCCTGGGTGGCGGCGGCCTTCTCCGTGAGCAGGCGGTGCACGGCGGCGCCGCGCTTGCGCCGGGTGCGCTTCTTGTCGACGCCGGCGAGATCGGCTTGCTCATCGAGGAAGACGATGAACTCGGCGCTGGCATTCTCCGTGGCCTCGAGGACCCAGGGATCGATATTGGCCGGCGTGGCTGCCCCTGCGTGAGCGGGTAGCGACGCGGCCACGACCGCGCACGCGAGGGCGGCGACGGTCGATGACGAGCGAAGATTCATAGTGTCGGACTCCGTGACGTGAATGACGTCCACGAGCTGGCGCATTCTTCCCGCGCGCCTGCTCGCCCGTGGCCCGCCGATCATAACGTGATCTGCGAGTCGCGGCAGAATCTTTGTTTTGGCGCCAAGGCGGGCGCCGAGGTGGGCTGCCCTGAGCGGGCGCTCAGGGCTTCTGGAAGACCATAAAGTGCTGTTTTGGAAGGAAACTCTTGGTTTCCAACCAGTTCAAACCGATGGCGTCCATCTCCCGTTTGGCCTGCTCTTCGGTCATCTTGTGCAGGCGCTTGATGCGCACCGAGGGGTCCTCCAAGCGGTACTCGATGAGCACGAGGTAGCCGCCGGGGCGTAGGGCGCGCGCCATGGCCGTGCCCATCTCCTGGGGGTGGGAGAACTCGTGGTAGGCGTCCACGATGAAGATCAGGTCGACGCTGTCGGCCTCGAGCCTCGGATCGGCAACCGTGCCGAGCACGGTCTGCACGTTGCGGATCTCCCGGTCCGCCTTGCGCTCCTCGATGCGCTCGAGCATCTCGGGCTGGATGTCCACGGCCAGCACCTGCCCATCGGGCACCCGTTCGGCCACGGGGAACGTGAAGTACCCGGTGCCCGCGCCAATATCGGCCACCACGGAGTCGCGCTCGATGGGCAGGGCGTCGATCAGCAGGTCCGTGCGCTCCTCCTGCTCGCGGGCCGGCCGCTCGAGCCAGCCAGCGCCCAGGTGGCCCATGACGTGGGAGATCTCCCGGCCGAGGTAGACCTTGCCGATGCCGTCGCGGCTGGGTGGGCGAAGCTCGTAGGGGCCATCGGTAGCGAGGGCGACGAGCTCGGGCGTCGACACGTCCGATGAAGGCGAAGCGTCGCTTGGTGAGGCGGTCCACTCCCCGCACGCCGCTGTGCTGAGCAGGGCGATGAGGGCGGTGGTCGCGAGGGTTGGGCGCATTTGGGGGTCCTGGCGCTGCGTCGATCTGGACGCTCAGTAGTTCGATGTCGACCTGAAAGTGGATGACTCGCGTAGTGCGACAGCGGACTTGTGCAGAGATTCCCTAGATGCGTGCGGCCCTACCAACGGTCGCTCAGATCCACCAGGTGCGCCAGGAAAGCCCCGGTGAGGAACAGAGCGTTCCAGCCCCAGTGCGCCTCGAGGGTGCTCGCCAGCATGGCGAAGACCAAGCATGCGCCGGCCGCCAGATTGGCCAACGTGCCCTTTAGGGGCGATCGCGACGAGGCGGGCGCCGGGCCTCGCCGGGAGGCGAGGGCGCTGAGTAGCGCAGCTTCGATCGCCAGCACTGCGAGGATCAGGAGTAGTACCCCCGGTCCGCGCATGAATTCACCTATGAGCTCCATCAGCTAGCGGAGGCCGAGGCGCAGTGCCCGCGGGTCCGGCTGCCGTCGTGGGAGACGGCAG
>JBCBZW010000175.1 GCA_039815145.1 Pseudomonadota bacterium | reverse complement strand
CACGGCGATCTCGTGCAGGGCTATCGCGAGGATGTGTCGGCGGTGCTCATGGGCACGGGCAGCTGCGACGGCGCCGACGATTGCCGTCGCGCTGTACGTCGGCAGGTGCGTCGCGGGGCCGATCACATCAAGCTCACAGCCACCGCCGGCGTGCTCTCCGAATCGGCAGCCGGCCTCGAACAGCAGTTCTTCGATGACGAGCTCGAGGCCATCGTCGACACGTCGCACTCCATGGGTCGACGCGTGACGGCCCACGCGCACGGCGCCAACGGCATCAAGGCCGCGCTGCGCGCCGGCGTGGACGCCATCGAGCACGGCACCTTCCTGGACGACGAGGCCATCGCCCTGTTCCGCGAGCGTGGCGCTTTCCTGGCGCCGACGCTGATGCCGTCCTTTGCCCTCATGCCCATGCTCGATTCCCCCGACTCCTACCTCAGCCCCACGCAGACGGTGAAGGCGCGCCAGGCCTTGGTGCTCGCCGAGAAGTACGCCCGCCGGGCCCACGACGGTGGGGTGAAGATCGCCTTTGCCACCGACGCGGGCGTGTTCCCGCACGGCCAGAACGCTATCGAGTTCCGGCTGCTGATGGAGTGGGGCGGGTTGACGCCGATGGAGGCCATCGAGACGGCGACGGTTAACGGTGCGGCTAACATCGGGCAGAGCGACGTGCTTGGCACCTTGGAGCCGGGCAAGTACGGGGATCTGGTGGCCGTGGCGGGCGATCCGCTGCAGGACGGCTCGGAGCTCGAGCGCGTGGTGTTCGTGATGAAGGAGGGCGTGGCGTATCGCCAGCCGTGAGGACGCGGGCCGGCGCGACGGGATGCGTTGGTTAGCGGTCGTCCTACTCGCCCTCGCGCCGTTGCTGTGGTGGGGCATGCGCACGGACCCGGAAGTCACCTCAACGCCGGACCCGGTCGGTGACGCCGCGCCGACGCCGACGCCGACGGCGGTAGTGGAAGGCGAGACGGCTCGTCTCGAGAGCCCGTCGCCGAAGGCGTCCACTCTGCCGGCTGGGAGCAGTTCGCAGGATGCGTGCGCTCCGTTTGCGGAGCTCGCGTTGCTTCAACCGACGTCGCAGCCTGATGAATCTGCTGATGCCTACCGTCAGCGCGCCGATCAGCATATCGATCAGCTGATGGGTGGGCTGAACCACAGTCAGGACCCAGACCACCTGTTCGCGTTGAGCTTCTCCCCGCATCGGACGACGCAAGAGCAGCTCGAACTGGCACGCCAGGCGGCGGCCCTCGATCCGGACAATCCCCTGTTCCGCTACCGGGCCCTTGGGATCTGCGCCAGCGGACCGCCGGTCTGTGCGCAGGTGGCAGAGTTGGAGAGGGATCTTCTGCGCGTGGCGCCGGACAACAGCGAGGCCCTGATCATGGTGGCGGCAAGCTGCCTGATGCGCGCCGATGCGAAGTGCGCTTACCGGTACCTCGACCGCGCCGGCGCTGCGTCTGAGGTGAGCGCTTACTTCGGCGAGACGATAACCCATCTCGATCGTGCACTCACCGCCACGGATCTCTCGTACCAGCAACGCGTCGAACTAGCGTTTTCGCTCGGCGCAACCGCCCCGGTTCCGTTCGGCCTGCTGGCCGAGTTTTGCCGCGGCGTGGACCCCGTGCCCTCGGTGCCAAGTGCGAGCGTGATCGAGGCGTGTATTGCGTACGGGGAACGATCCGCGAGCGGAGCGGACACGGTATTGGCGCAGAAGATGGGGGAGGAGTTGGCTCGCCTTGGCTACATTGCCCAGGGCTACACGCCGGAGGAGGCGCGAACGCATCTGCGCGAGCGGCTTGGCGGGTCGGTCGAATTGGCCGTGTTGTCGATCGCCATGTACGAACGGCTGCTCAGCGATGAGGCGTTCTTCCGCCGTTACCTCGCGCAGCTAATCGATATTGGCGAATCCGCCGCGCAGGCCTGGGTGTCCGCGCAGATGGTGGACTGGCAACCGAGCTGCGCGGCTGAGCTGATCGCCGCGCGTGAAGGAGAAGGGCCGGCGCCCATGGAGCAAGATCAGCCGTGACTACCTTCCGTGTGCGCGCCTACTACCCCGCCCAACCCGACCGTCTGGTGCTGCGCACCGAACTCGATTGGTACAACGACCTGCGCGGCCACCCCACGCCGGACGGCGCCGAGTTCATCTTCGAGTCAGATCGCGACTGGCTCTACTTCAAACCCTGCCTGCACAGCCCCCAGGGCCTCCTATGGCTACCGGGTATGAACCGGGTGGTGACTCGTGCCGCTGGCCGTCGGGATGTCTATCCCTACTTCTACGCCGGCCTCACCGGCACCCTGGGGCCCCTGCGTGCCCTCGACGGTGTGCGTTTCCGCGTGTACTTCCCCGCCGGCTACGGTGAGAACACGCTCAAGCGCTACCCCGTCATGTACGTGCACGATGGTGGCAACTTGTTCCTCCCTGAGGAGGCGTTCCTGGGGCGTGCCTGGGAGATTGATCAGACCCTCGATGAACTGCACGAACTCGCCGTGATCGATCAGGTGTTGGTGGTGGGCGTGTATCCCGGTGATCGCATGAGTGCGCTCACGAGTCCTGGGTACGTTGGGTTTGCCAATTGGATCGCTGACCGGCTGAGGCCTTTCCTCGATGCCACCCATCGCACGTTGACCGGCCCGGATAACACAGCGGTCATGGGGTCGTCGCTCGGGGGTGTCATGGCGCTGCATTCGGCCTGGTCGCGGCCAGACGTGTTCGGCATGGCTGCCTGCCTGTCCTCGACCTTCGGCTATGCGGACGACCTGTTCGACCGGATCGCCCGGGAGGCACCACCGAACATCCGCATTTACCTCGACAGCGGGTGGCCGCGGGATAACTTCGAGCGGACCCTGGCGATGCGCGACCTGCTGATGCACCGGGGCTTCGGGTTGGGGTCGCGCCTGCAGTACCTGGTATTCCCAGGCGAGCGCCACAACGAGCGGGCGTGGGGTGGGCGCGTGCACGTGCCGTTTCAGTGGTTCTTCGGACGCTCGACGACTGGGTAGCCGTTCAGCGCGTGTGGGTTCGCTGCTGACGCAGCACAAGTCGAGGTTGGTACCGGGAGGGGGACTCGAACCCCCAAGCCCTCGCGGACAGCGGATTTTGAATCCGCCGCGTCTACCAATTCCGCCATCCCGGCAAGGCGGGCAAAATTACAGCCTTGGCAGAGACCTGTCCAGACCGGTTGCGCCGCAGCATCGGTGCAGCCCGGGGAACTTCCTGACGCGATTCGTTCTCGAAGCAGCGACCTTTCCGCGACTCGTAGCATCAAATGACAGATGTCTAGATTCAGCCAGGAAATACCCGCCCATCAGGTGGCGGCGGCGGCGGCCGGGGACGCCAGGGCGCAGGAGGCGATCTATCGCACCTTCTGCGATGCGGTGTATTCCCTGGCCAGCCGGTTGCTCGGCCGGCCGGATCTGGCGGAGGAGATCCTGCAGGACACCTTTGTCGAGGTGCTTCGCCACCTCGGCAAGTTCCGCGGCGACGCGCCCCTGGGGGCTTGGATCCGCAGTATCGCGGTCAACAAGTGCCTCATGCATTTCCGCTCCGCCTGGGTGCGTTACAGCCGCAGCGGCGAGGAGATGTGGGACCTGCTCCAGCACACGCGCGACGGCGCCCCGGCGGCGCAGGCCAGCACGGATCTCGAGGGCGCGATGGCGCACCTCACGCCCACGGCCCGTACGGTCGTGTGGATGTACGATGTCGAGGGCTACACCCATCGCGAGATCGGCGCGATGATGGGCAAAACCACCAGCTTTTCTAAGTCCCAGCTGGCGCGGGCGCACAAGCGCCTCCGCGACGCGCTGGATGATCAGTCGGGAACGGCCACGTGCACGCAAACCTCCAACAGCTTCTGAGCATTCGCGACGGTGCGCCCGTCGACGCCGAATGCCGTGCGCACGTGGCCGAGTGTCGCCACTGCCAGCGCGAGCTGGAGCATCTCGAATGCGTCACCCGAAACCTGCGAACCCTCCCCGATGAGGAAGCCCCGGCGTCGGCGTGGACGGAGATCCGCGCCCGCTTACGGCACGACACCGGCACCAGTCACCCCGCCTCCGGCGGCTGGCGCGAGGCCCTGACGGCCCCGTTTCGCGGTGGCCTGGGCGTGCGCCAGGCATTGCTCGAGGGCATGCTGGCGAGCGGGATTGCCGTGCTCGCGGTGGTCTGCCTACGCCTGTGGACGGCCGATTTGCAGGAGGCGCAACGCCAGCTCTCCGCGGGAATGCCGCTGGATTCCGCGCAGTTCGCCGCCACGCCAGCTAGCTATGCTGGCCTTGACGAATTTTTGTCTACCCGATGGCTTCAGGAGCGTCACCTGGAGCTCGTCGACGCTGATCTTGAATTAAATCTAGACAAGCAGGCGCATGTTGACGAGCTGAAGAGCCGCATCGGAATGCTCGATTATTACTGTCTTAATGGGAAAAATTTGACGCCTGGCGAGCGATATTCCATCGCCCTCGAGCGCAGTCGCCTGATGGACGAACTCCTGGATGCCTATGGTGCTCCTGCCGCGTTGCGGGCAAAGTTCGAGGTTCCGCGGTAGGCGCTTTCTAGCTGTCATATTTTTTTCTCATGCTTATCCAGCAACGCAGGCGTATTTTGGGAATCGGGTTGGGGCTTGCGCTCCTGGCGGTGCTGTTGATGACCGCTGGCAGGCAAGGCGGCCAGATCTCGGCGGACTCAGCGTGGCAGGCGTTCCTCCACGCTCCCGACGTCACATTAGCCGCAAGCGGTAAGCACCGCGCTCCCAGCTCCGGGTCAGACATGAACCTTGGCGAGCCGGCGGTTGAAGAGATCATCCAGCGCGTCCTGCTGAACGTAGAGCGGGACCTCTTGGAGAACGAGCATCGAGCGGTGCTCGGCATCGTGGCCGGCGAGCCGACCACGGCGGGCGTGCGGGTCACGGGCGTCACCCCCGACGGCCCGGCCCAGCAGGGCGGCCTGCGCAGCGGCGATCTCATCCTCGCCATCAACGGCGATGACCTCCTGGACGACGGCATCGCCCACCCCGTGGAGCAGCTGCTCGCGGTGTTGCAACGGGCAACGCCTGGCGAGTCGATCAGCGTGCGTTACGAGCGCGGGGATGCCATCGCCTACGCGGATGTCGTGCTCGGCGATCTGGCGGATCTGCCGGGCGCGTTACGGCAAGGCTCGCCGGATCGCTGGTATGAATTGGAGCTCACGGCAATGACCGACGAGCTCGGGCGCTACTTCGGCACCGACGAGGGACTGCTGATCACCCGCGCGCCCAGCCACACCCCGCAGCTGCAGGACGGTGACGTGCTGCTGCGAATCGATGGCCGCACGCCCCGCTCGGCCCAGCACGCCCGGGCCATTCTGAGGTCTTACGGTCCTGGCGAGCCGCTTGCTCTCAACGTGGTGCGTGATGGGGTGCGGATGTATATCGCGGTGGACGAGGCGGCCGAGACACCGGATGCCTCACCTCCCGGGTCGTTTCCTGTGCCTGCCGTCGTGGCCCTCGAGTCCTTTGACGCTGCCTGTGTGATGCGCCGCCTGTAACGGGTGGCCTACTGGCGATCTGCCCCGATCCCTCTGTACGCTGTGCGCCCATGCAGCGTTCTGATTTCGCCTACCATCTGCCTGATGAGCTGATCGCCCAGGCGCCCCTGCCCAACCGCTCCGATGCACGACTGCTCACCCTGGATGGCAGCGATGGGCGCGTATCGGACCGCGCCATCGTCGACTTGCCCGAGTTGCTAGGTGCCGACGACCTCCTGATCTTCAACGACACGCGGGTGGTGCCGGCGCGCCTGTACGGCCGCAAGGCCAGCGGCGGCAGGGTCGAGCTACTGCTCGAACGTGCGTTGGACGAGCGACGTGTGCTCGCCCAGATGAAGGTGAGCAAACCGCCTGCGCGGGGCGCCGTGATCACCGTGGAGGGCGGCGCCGAGGTGGAGGTGGGGGAGCGCAAGGAGGGTGGTCTGGTGGAGTTCGTCTTCGATCGGCCAGCCCTCGCCCACTTCGAAGCGCACGGCCACATGCCGCTGCCGCCCTACGTGCAGCGAGCCGACGATGATCAAGACCGTGAGCGCTACCAGACCGTGTTCGCGGACAAGCCCGGTGCGGTCGCGGCGCCTACGGCCGGTCTTCACTTCGACGAAGCGCTGCTCGGCGCGCTCGATGCGCAGGGTATCGAGCGCCGCACGCTGACCCTGCACGTGGGGGCGGGCACCTTCCAACCCGTGCGGGTGGATGACCTCGACAACCACGTGATGCACGAGGAACAGGTGCTCATCGACGAGGGCCTGCGCGAGGCGATCGCGACCTGCTGGGCGCGGGGTGGCCAGGTGGTGGCCGTGGGCACCACCGTCGTGCGCGGCCTGGAGAGCGCTGCGGGCAGCGATGGCTTGCCTCAGGCGGGTGCGCGCAGCACCCGCCTGTTCATCCGACCGGGCGGCCACCGCTTCGCCACCGTCGACAGGATGCTCACCAACTTCCACCTCCCGGAGTCCACGCTGCTCATGCTGGTCTGCGCCTACGCGGGCACGGACCACACGCTCGCCGCGTACACCCACGCGGTGCGCGAGCGCTACCGCTTCTTCAGCTACGGCGACGCGATGCTGGTGAGCCCGCAGGCGAGCCAACGCCGGGAGCGGCGGGCGGGATGAGTATGCGAAGCATGCGCTACGAGTGCCTGAGCCAGGACGGCGCCGCGCGTCGCGGCCGGCTCACCTTCACCCGCGACGAGCACACCTGCGTAGTCGACACGCCCACCTTCATGCCCGTCGGCACCTACGGCACGGTCAAGGGCATGACCGGTGAGGAACTCACCGATCTCGGCGCCCAGATGATCCTCGGCAACACCTTCCACCTGATGCTGCGCCCGGGCGAGGCCACGGTGAAGGCCCACGGCGGCTTGCACGGGTTCATGCATTGGCAGGGGCCGATCCTGACCGACTCCGGTGGCTTTCAGGTGTGGTCCCTGGAGGCCATGCGCAAGCTCTCGGAGGAGGGCGTGCGCTTCCAATCCCCCGTCGACGGCAGCCCCTGGATGCTCACGCCTGAGCGCTCCATGCAGGTCCAGCGAGATCTGGGCGCGGACGTGGTGATGGTGTTCGACGAGTGCACGGCCTACCCGGCGACGGAGGCCGAGGCCCGGGTGTCCATGGAGCTGTCCCTACGCTGGGCGGCGCGCTGTCGCGAGGCTCACGCCGGCAACCCCTCGGCGCTCTTCGGCATCGTCCAGGGCGGCATGTTCGAAGGGCTGCGGGAGCGCTCGGCCCGGGGCCTGCGGGATATCGGCTTCGACGGCTACGCCGTCGGTGGCCTCTCCGTGGGGGAGACGGAGGAGGAGCGCCTGCGGGTGCTCTATTGCACGGTCCCGCTGCTGCCGAGCGATCAGCCCCGCTACCTGATGGGGGTGGGCACGCCCGAGGACCTCCTCGATGCCGTTGCGCGAGGCATCGACATGTTCGACTGCGTCATGCCCACGCGCCACGCCCGCAACGGTTATCTGTTCACTTCCCGCGGCACCCTGCGCATCCGAAACGCCCGCTTTGCTGAGGATCTGCGACCTCTGGATCCGGACTGTGAGTGCTACACCTGCGCCCACTACAGCCGCGCCTACCTGCGCCACCTCGAGCGCTGCAACGAGATCCTTGGCGCCCGCCTGAGCACGATCCACAACCTGCATTTCTACCAAACCCACATGCGCCGCATCCGCGAGGCGATCGAGGCGGGGACCCTGGAGGAGTACGCCGAGGCCTACCGGGCCGGGGTGGCGCGCGGCGTCGAGTAATTTGCCAGTGAATCCTCGGGCGGGCCTTGAAATATTCAGGCCCGGCTCAACTAGGGAAGGTATGCACAAGTCCGATCGGCGGCCCCGTGCGTCCAGCGGCCCGAGGTCAAGGCGCGCGAAGTTCCCTGTAGCCGTCGCTACAGGGGACTTTGCGCAACGCCGAGATCGGGGCGCTGGTGCTCGGGGACGGTGGGCGGACTTGTGCAGGGCTTCCCTTGTGGATATGGCATACTTGCGGGCTTTCTGCCTGCACCTCGAAGGTCACTCATGGATTTCCTGATCAGTCCCGCAATGGCCCAGGGGGCCGCGGCGCCCGCTGGCGGCAGCTTCCTCTCCCTGCTCCCCCTCGTGGGCATGCTCGTGCTCTTTTACTTCCTGTTGATCCGGCCGCAGCAAAAGCGCGCCAAGGAGCATCGGGACATGGTGGAGTCGATCGCCGTCGGCGCCGAGGTGGTCACCAGCGGTGGCGTGCTCGGCAAGATCACCAAGGTGGGGGACCAGTTCTTCACCGTGGAGGTGTCCGACGGCGTGGCCATCCGAGTGCAGAAGCACGCGGTCGGCGCCGTGATGCCTAAGGGCACGGTGAAAGGCGCATGAGACAGAACCACACGCCGAGCTGGCTCTTCAGCTTGGTCGTAGGCGTCATGGTTCTCGGCATCCTCTTCGCGCTGCCGAACCTGTTTGGTGAAGACCCGGCGATCCAGCTAACGCCGGCGGACGGCACTGAGCCGCCGGAAGCGGTGGTCGAAGACGTCGAGGGCTTTCTCCAGGGCGAGGGCCTGCCGTTCGAACAAGCCCGCCTGGTGGACGGCAAGACGGTCATGGTCACCTTCAAAGACACGGCCACCCAGGGCGACGCCCTCGATCCCCTCCGAGAGCGCTACAGCGACGGGTACATCACCGCGCTGACAACCATGCCACGCATGCCCGACTTCATGCGCTCCCTCGGTCTGCGGCCGATGGCGCTTGGGCTCGACCTACGCGGCGGCGTGCACTTCCTGTTCGAGGTCGACCTCGATGTGGCCCTCGCGAAGTTCATGGAGCAGTCGGAGGGCACCTTCCGCCAGGCGCTGCGCGAAGCCAACGACCGCCAGGGTATTCGTAGCCTCGGGTATGAGACGAACGAGGACACCAACACGATCACCTACAAGTTCCGTGATCGTGAGACCGCCGTTGAGGCGGAGCGCGAAATGCGCAAGATCAGCACCGAGTT
>JBCBZW010000174.1 GCA_039815145.1 Pseudomonadota bacterium | reverse complement strand
TGCCGCTCGGGTTGACGCTGATCCAGGAAGCTACGCAGGGCATGGTGTTCAACAAGTCCGCGGTGTCGTCGGGTTCTGAGTTGCAGACCACCCTCTCCCTGACCATGGGTGCCAACATGAAGGGCAACGGGTACGCCATGGGCGTGCCCGTAGAAACGACGGCCTCCTACGAAGCCACGGCATCGGCGATGGCTAGTTGGGAAAGCAATAAGACGGTGGCCCAGGCGATAGGGTTCTCCCGCGCCAAGCAATACGCGCTGGTCGTCGACCATCCGTACGCCACCTTGTCCGATGACTTCCTCGACGCGGTCGAAGACGCGCGGCGCTACGCCAACTACACGGCGATCATCGACAAGTTCGGCACGCACTACCCCTACGCCGTGACCTACGGTGCTGCAGCAAAGGTCACCCACTCCTTTACCGAGGATTCCTGGAGAAAAGTCGCCGAGGTCAACGCAGGCTTCAAAGTGTCCGCCGGCGCGGAGACACTGGGCTCGGGCGGTTCGTCGTACTTCGGCGCCAATGCCGGGGTGCGCACCGGCAGTTCTGGGTCGGTGGGCGAAGAGGGCGCCACCTTCGTTGCCGTCGGCGGTAACGGATCGTGGAACGAAAACGGCTACAGCGCGGGGCCCACGCCATATCCGATTCTGATGGATCTGCGCCCCCTGTACGAGCTTCTGAATCCGCTGAATTTCCCCAACGAGCCCGAGATCTACCAAGGCGTACGCGAAGAGTTACGACTGCACACCGAAGCGTACATTGCGAAGTTCGCCAATCGCATCAGCGATCGCAGCCTACTTCCGCTCGTGGAGCCGAAGAGGGACGAGCCGATTGAGACCTGGCGCATCTACGTGCGCCATATCTGGTGCACGGACGGCAAGATCGGAATGGTGAGCGACGTCGAAGGCACCTTGAGCCTTGACGGCTATATCGGCAGCAATCGAGATCGTTACGCCACGACCAAGGACAAGAAGCTCTCGGTGGTTTGCAAGAAGAAGAAGCAAACCAAGAAGTACAGCTACAAGAGCGGCGCCGCCGGAATGCTCGAGATCCAGGGCACCCGCGCACAGATCGCCGCGTACACCATTGCCCTCGAACTGAACTGGCATTACCTGCCGTTCGGCAAGAAGCATCCGAAGAACAGCAAGAAAAACTACAAGCAGCCTGACGCACTCAAGAACGGACTCAAGCCGGGCACCAGCAAGGACTACCGCTGGACCGTGGGCAAGAAGGCCAACCCGGACTTCACCCTGTCCCTGCGAATGAAACGTATCAAATGACGGCGACCGCAGTCGTCGCCACCTGAGGAAAGACAGATGCAACACGCTTATCGAAATGCCAGCGTAGCAGCCACGATGATGATGGTGTCACTCGGTGCCGTCGCACAGGGCTACACCCCCGACATCGCGGAACTGGACGAACGCACCGGGTTGTCCTTTGCAGGGCACCCGGCCTTCAACCTGGGCGAGGGCGGCACCCTCGAATTCTGGGTCGCCCCGGGATGGACAGATGACCCCGGTTACGACCCGGTGGTGCTGTCGAGCGAAACCGATGACAACTTCAGCTTCGTCATCGCCATGCTCGGCGACAGAACCGGCCTCACGGTGCAGACGGCCGATGGTTACGGCGAGGTAGCGTTCAACTTCGACGACGGCGTGATGCACCACGTCGCCATCGTCAATCTCCAGGGGTCGATGGTCGTCGTCGTCGACGGTCAGCCGCTCGACGAGATGACCTTCGGCCTGCCGGACGAGGTGCCTCGGATGCTGTGGGTCGGCAGCATCAATGGCGAGGGGTTGCCCTTCGTGGGCGCGGTGGGCGGCTTCCGCATCTGGGATGTCGCCGTGGAGCTCGAAGAGCTCGTCGTCTTCGCGCTGCTCGACCCCCTGGACCCCGAGTTACCACATCCAGACCTCTCAGCCCTAAGTGCCTACAGCAACCTGACCAACAACATGTTCGAGATCTCGGATCTGCTCTGGGACGACGACACTGAGGATTCAACGACAGACCCCCTAGTGGAGGCAGGCGAATGAAGAACTTAACGATACTGAGCGTAGTGCTGGTGGTAGTCGCGCTGTTCCACGCCCAACCGACCGAGGCGCAGAAACTCAAACCGGGTGCGACGAAGCATTCCGCCTCCCAAACCCGCCCCGCCACAACGGACCCTCGAGCCAAGTCGGTTTACAACAAGAAAAAGCCCACCAAGGCGAAGCAGAAGGCCGACGTTGCAGCGTTCAACATGACGCAGGCCCATTCAGCCAAGAAGCAGGCTCAGAAGGACCTGCAAGTGGCGGCGCGTGAACTCAGGCGGGCCCAACGCACCTTCGACCGTGCACCCCCCGAGAGCAAGAGCGCAGCGCGCAGGCGCCTGGACGCTGCGCGCCTGAACCATGCGAACCGGCGCCTGGATCTCTCGGATTCACGGGCGGCCTACCGGACGGCGCGGAACAACTATCGCCAGGCCAACGATCAGTTGCATGGGCAGCGCTCCCAGAGCTGGGCGTCGCGACTCGTCAGCTGGTTCAAGAGCTTCCTGCCCAAGCGCAGCTTCAAGGGGCGGCGGGTTGAATTCGCCGACCACCATCTGGGCAAGACCGGCTCCGGAGAACCTCGTCCGGCTGTCGAGCCGAAGGGGGTGCTGATAACGACTGAGCGGGTGTCTGTCGAGCTTGCCCGCCAGCCGATGCCGTTGAACTGAAGGGCTGTACGGCGACGCAATCCAGGTCGATGGCGGTTAGGGAATCTCTGCACAAGTCCGCTCACCGTCCCCGCGCACCAGCGGCACGATCTCGGCGTTGCGCGCCTTGATTTCGTGTCGCTGGACGCACGGGGCCGACGACCGGACTTATGCAGAGCTTCCCTAGGGCGTGAGCGGCTGCTCGGCCGCTACCTGAGCCATCGCCACTTCCAGGGCACGCCCTACGCGAAGCAGTAGGGCATCGTCGCCGGCCGTCGCCGTCATCAGCATGCCTAGCGGAAGGCGATCAGCGTCCGTGTGCATCGGCACCGATAGGGCGGGATAGCCGGCCATCGCTGCGAGCCAACTCGCCCCGATGGGCCCGCCGTCTGATGCGTCCTCCTCCTCACCGCGCAGTGGTGACGGCGGAGGGGCCGCCGGCATCACCAACAAGTCCACCTGATGAGTCTTCAGCAGCGCATCGATGCCCTGCGGGCCGGTGGCGGCCTTGATGGCGGGGGCGATGCGTCGGTACTCCGCGCTCTCGATGCTCGGCGCAGACACTGCTTGAAGGAGTATGGCCTGGTCAAAGCTATCCTCGGTGGCGTGCTCGGCGTTGAACGCGATCAGATCGTCGATCGAACGAATCGGGACGCTATCAGGTGCGTTGGCCAGGTAGGTGTTGAGGTCGGCTTTGAACTCGATGTCCAGCAGTACCTCTCCGCTTTCCCATGTGACGGGATTTGGCCTGAAGGAGGTGACGTCGACGAGGACGGCACCGCGAGCCTCAAGTGCGTGCAAGGCCCTGTTGAAGGCCGCCGATACTTCCGGGTCACTCCCTTCGGCCCAGCGGAAGACACCGACTCTGATGCCCTCTACGCCCCGTTCGATCTCAGCCAGGTAGTCCACAGCCTGGCCCGTCGCGTCAGGCCTCACCATCGCGTGCAGCATGAGCGCGGCGTCGCGCACCGTGCGTGCGATCGGCCCCGCCGAGTCCTGGGATCGAGACACCGGGATGATGCCGGCTTGAGACACCAGGCCAATCGTGGGTTTTAGTCCAACGACACCGTTGCACGCAGCGGGGCTGGTGATGGAGCCATTGGTTTCCACGCCCACTGCGAGGGGCGCGAAGGACAGGGCGACGGTCACCGCCGATCCCGATGAGGAGCCACACGGGGAGACGGATCTGTCCACGGCGTTGAGCGTCTGGCCGCCGAGACCGCTCCATCCCGCCGGCGCGTCGGAGGCGCGGAAGTTCGACCACTCGGAGAGGTTGGTCTTGCCGAGGACGATCGCCCCTGCCGATCTGAGTTGGGCGATGACGGCGGCGTCGCGCTGCGTGTTGTTCGCGGCGAGCGCCGGAGAGCCGGCGGTGGTGGGAAGCTCTCGGGTCTCGACCGTGTCCTTCACCAGGACGGGCAGGCCATGGAGTCGACCTCGGAACTCGCCACGGGCCGCTTCGGCGTCCAGGGCGCGCGCCTCGTCGAGGGCCGACGCGTTGAGCGACAGGATGCTTCGATACTGCGGCCCGCGCTTGTCGAGTGATGCGATTCGCTCGAGTGATGCGGCTACCAGCGCTTCGCTCGTGAGCTCGCCGTTTCTAATTGCCTTAGCCAGCGATTCCGCCGAGGACGCAAGGTCGACGCTCGGGCGCACAGTTGTGCTCTGCGGCGCCGAGAACGCGACCGTAGCTAGTGTGACGCTTAGTATGATTACCCATGCTGTAGTAGCTGTACCTTGCATACGAAGACCTGTTTCGTGCCTAACGACCTGTTGCGGCGGCTGTGCAGGCGCCGCCCCGTTTACATACCGAACGCTTGTGATCTCGGGCGTCAGGGGCGTCGCTGCCAGTCCCAGGACGTGCAGTGTTTGATGGCGAGGGCGTAGGAACGGTTTGAAGGAGAGGAGTGATCTCGGGGTGTGTGGGGCACCGACGCGAAAGGCCGCCGAACCGAAGCGATAGATGCGATGCCCGGCTCAACCATTGCGTGTTGAGCGTCTGAACCGGGCTTGCATATCTGTAAGTATTCGCTTACCGTAAGTTATGGCTTACGGTGATGCTCAAGTCCAACTCGCCTTCGACGCCCTGGCGGACCCCACCCGACGACGCGTGCTCGAAGCGGTGAGCAGCGGTCGAAGCACCCCAGGGGAGATCTCCGCGGGGCTTCCGGTGTCGCGCCCTGCCGTCTCCCAACACCTGAAGCAGTTGCTCGCGGCAGGCCTCGTGGAGGTGCAGGCCCAAGGCACGCGTCGCCACTACCGCTTGGTGGACTCGGGCCCCGTCGCCCTGCGTCGCTACCTCGATGAACTCTGGGGCGACGCCCTACAGCGCTTCGCGAGCTACGTGGAGAGCCAAGCACCAGGAGGAGGGCGTGATGACCACTGAGCGACCGTTGCCCGCCGTTGAAAAGACGATCACGGTCCCTGTCTCCGCGGCGCGGGCCTTCGAGTTGTTCACCTCGCACGTCGGGCGCTGGTGGCCCCTGGAGACGCACAGCGTCAGCGCTCAGATGGCGCAGGCGCCGGCCGCCAGCTGCGCCTTCGACGCCCATGAGGGCGGTGAGTTCTTCGAGATCGATGGCAACGGCGAGCGCCATGTATGGGGCGTGGTCGAGTGCTGGCGTCCCGGTGAACGCCTTACCTTCTCTTGGTATCCCGGCCTAACGCCAGCAAGTGCAACGCGTGTCGACATTCGCTTCGAGGCCGTCTCTGCCGGTGAAACCCGGATCTTGCTCAGGCATGACGGTTGGGAGCAGCGAGGCGATCAGGCCTCGCAGGTGCGCGATCAGTACCACAGTGGTTGGGACCCTGTTCTGGAGCGCGCCTATCAGCACACCCTGATGGCATCCGGCGCACGCCAGGCCTAGGAGGCGGCAGCCGCAGTCGCCACGGGTTCACGGCGCAGCGGCCGTTCGTCGATCGGGAGGTGAATGAGCGTCGCCAGGATCGACAGGGCGACCCCCGCCCACCACACGACATCGTAGGACCCGGTGTTGTCGTAGAGGTATCCCCCCAACCACACGCCCGAGAAGCTGCCGAGCTGATGGCTGAGGAAGACGATACCGAACAGCGTCGCCATGTACCGAGGCCCGAACACGCGCGCCACGATGCCCGAGGTGAGCGGCACGGTGGACAGCCAGAGCAACCCCATGGCCGAGGCGAACACGAGCATGCTAAGGCTGGTCTTCGGTAGGAGCAGAAGCCCCGCGATGGCCACTGCCCGCAGGGCGTAGATCACCGCGAGGCCGTGGCGCATGGGCCAGCGCTGTCCGGCCAACCCTGAGAGGAAGGACCCGGCGATGTTGAACAGGCCGATCAGCGCAATCGCGTATGCGCCGACCTGCGCGGGTAGCCCTAAGTCCTTCACGTAGGCGGGGAAGTGGACGGTGATGAAGGCCACGTGGAAGCCGCAGACGAAAAAGCCCACGGTCAGCAGCAGGTAGCCACGATGCCTCAACGCTTCCTGCACCGCCTGGCCGAGGGTTTGCGTCAGGGCATCGCGAGACGCGCTCGCCTGCGCCGTGTCGGCGCGCGGCAAGAGCCAGGCGGCGGGCACCACCACGAGCACGAGGCTGGCGAGGATGATCAGTGCCGAGGACCAGCCGTGGGCGCTGATCAGGGACTGACTCAAGGGCGAGAAGAGCACCTGCCCCGCGGAGCCAGCGGCGGTGCCCAGGCCGAGTACCAGGGTCTGTCGGTGCACTGGCACCACCTGGACCATGGCCGCCAGGGCGATGGAGAAAGACGTGAGCGCGATACCCGTGCCCGTGAGCACCCCGGCCAGCAGGTTGAAGCCAACGATGGACGTGGTCGTCGCCATGCCCCACACGCCGGCGCCGTACACCACGGCCCCCACGGTGAGCACCCGCGAGGGCCCGTAGCGATCCGCCAGGGCGCTGGCGAAGGGCAGCGCCAAGCCCCAACACAGGTTCTGCAGGGCCAGGGCCATGGCGAAGGTCTCGCGCCCCCAGCCTCGCGTGGCCGTCATCGGCTCGAGGAAGAGGCCGAAGGTAGACCGCGCACCGAAGCCTACGGTGGAAATCAGGCAACCGGCGAGGATGATCAGCAGGGGGCGGCGAAGGAGTTGGGTCACGGGAGGCTCGTCAGGCTCGGCTTCAACGTCATCTAGCGTAGCCGATCACGAAGGGCCTCTCGACCGCTGTAGGGCGCCGGGTCGGTGTTTCCCGCCCCCACCATCTCTAGTTCCAGTCCTTCTCGAGGGCTTCGAACCGCTCGTCCTTTTCGGCCCATAAGGCGGACAACCACGCCTGAAAGCGGGCGCGAAACGCGAGGTCCGCAGCGTAGTCGCCCTCGTGCATCCAGGGCTCGACGGGCACCTTGCGCACATCGACGACGACGTCGTCGAGCTTGCCGGTGAACATGTCCCAGAAGCGCTTGCGACCGCCGGGGTAGACGATCGTAACGTCCAGCATCATGTGAAACTGCTCGCCCATGACCGACAGTGCGAACGCCACGCCGCCTGCGCGCGGCGGTAAGAGGTGTTGGTAGGTCGACTTGGAATTCGTGTGCTTCTCGGGCGTGAAGCGGGTGCCTTCGACGAAGTTGATCACCGTGGTCGGCACCTCGGCGAAGCGCTCGCACGACTTGCGCGTGGCCTCGAGGTCCTTGCCGCGCAGGTGCGGATGCTTCTCGAGAAACTTCCGCGAGTAACGCTTCATGAAGGGCATGTCCATCGCCCACCAGGCGAGCCCCAGGAACGGTACCCAGATCAGTTGCTGCTTGATGAAGAACTTCAGGAAGGGGATGCGCCGGTTGAACACCCGTTGCAACACGACGATGTCGATCCAGCTCTGGTGATTCGAGACTACGAGGTACCAGTCATCGCGTCCAAGTGCGTCGGCGCCGGTGATGTGGAAGCGCGTGCCCTGCGTGGTGTCGAGCAGCCAGTTGTTGACGGTGATCCAGTTTTCGCCGCTGGCCATGAGCAGGCGCGACGTGAGCCGGCGCACGGTGGCGAAGGGCAGCAACAGGCGCACGATCGCGCCCAGCATGATGGGGATGAACCAGAAGACGGTGTTCACCGCCAAGGCGACGGCCGCGATGACGCCTTTGATCTGCTGGAACATGGGGCCTGTCTCGCGGGTTCAAGGGAGCGGCGATTATGCCTGAGCGGGGCCCGGCACACCGCTTCCCTCGATCCGCCTGTCGTCGAAACGTCAAGTTGCCGCGCGGAGGGGCTGCCTGTGACCGCGAGGCCGCACAAGTCGCTGGCGTAGGTTGGGGGCCAGGATCGACCGCGGGAGCGGCGACACAGTCGCACCGTCGGTGCGTTGGGTGAGTGTCGCGCCACGTGTGCCAGGAGGGTAAGGTGGGAACCCCGATCGTGACTACAGAGGGTCCGCCATGGCCGCTTACCTGATTGCTAACGTAAAGATTAACGATGATGCCTGGGTGCCAGACTACGCGGCCAACGTTCACGACATCGTTCACAAGCACGGCGGGAAATACCTGTCCCGCAGTGGCAGCGTTACGCCTCTCGAGGGCGATGCGCCGGACGTCAGCTTGATCGCCCTGCTGCAGTTCCCGACTGTGGATGCCGCCAAGGCCTTCGCCAATGATCCCGCCTACGCGCCGTACATCGCGTCGCGGCAGGCCGGCACCGCCAGCCAGTTCTACATCATCGACGACACGGACGCTGCGGGCACGATCCCGTATCTCCCCAAAGGCTAGGGGGGCGCTGGCCTCCAGGGATAGCCGCTCGGAAACGCGGCCAATTCCCTAGAGACCGTTTCATCCTCAGCGCGCGGTCAGACGACGCCACCCCCAAAACGCGAGCGCACCGAACAGCGCCGGCAAGCCGGCCGGCGCGGGCACGGGAACGGCGCCCGGGGAGAAGGCCGTGATCACCCGCGTCCAGTCGCCCGGGCTGGTGGCGCGCCAGCTGATGTCCACGCGGCTCAGGTCGTTGCCGAAGCTCGTGGTGTCGCCGTTCTCGAGGCCGCGCAGACCGAAGTCGTTGTAGTCCAGTCCCGGCACGCCGAGGAAGTCGGAGTCGAACAGGTTCTGGTCCGACGTCACGAAGGCGAAGATGTCTGAGTCGAACACCATCGTGGTGTCGACGCGCTCTTCACTGCCATTGCCGGGATCCCACTGCACGTAGTGGCTGGACACCACCGTGCCCGCCAGGATGAGGAAGTCCGAGCCGACCGGTTGGATGAAGTCCGCGTTGGGGTCGGCCACGCGGTCGACGCGCAGGTCCTGGGTGAGGGTGAAGTTCTGCACCTCGTCCCACACCAGCAGGATGCCGTCGTCGGGATTCTGCTCCACGACGTCGGGCAACGGGGCCTGCGTG
>JBCBZW010000173.1 GCA_039815145.1 Pseudomonadota bacterium | reverse complement strand
GGGGATGATCGATCGGGCGTGGTTGCGTTCGACGATGCAGGTGAACGGGCCGTCGCTGCGTCGGGTCAGTTCGAAGCCCTGATCGGTCAGCGCGTAGACCGACGCTTGTTCGCGCAGGCGCAACGGCAGCGCCGAGAGGGCGAGCGCCTCCTCGCAGGCGCGAGGCAACGGCGTCAGGCGCTCGGCGCTCTGCGTGGCGAGTGCAAGGGGGCTCCAGGCGGTTAGCGCGGCCAGCAGGGTGACGGAGAAAAGTCTCATCGGGGGTTGCTCCATGCGATGGGTAACACGCGGAACAGCTTGCCGCGCCCCCTGTCGCAGGATGCGTCTCACCTTGAGAGCGGCCCGATCCCTTTGCGAACGGGAGGGTAGGCGGGACGAACGCTCCCCAGCAGGCGTCCCCATCCCGCGACGCACTGCCTCGCACAGCCAGGCAGGGTCGGCATGACGAGCCGATCGCGTAACAGGTACGCGGAGATCCTGAGGAAGGAGGGGCAACGTCCCGCCGCCATGCTCAGCTACCTCGCCTTTTTGCTGCGTGAGTCGAACACCAAGCGCAGCGCCGCGGCGGTCGCAGGCCTGATCAACTCCATGCAGGCGCCGAAGGCAGGCGATCCCGCGCCGGTGGTCGTGACGGCCCTGGGGGACGACGTGTCCAAGGGGCTCACGGGCCTGCAGTTCGCGCACGTCGTGGCGAAGCTGACCCGCACGGAGGACGACAAGCTACAAGAACCCCTCGGTGAGAACATCGCCTCGGCGCTGGCGCGCTACATCGCGCTGGCGTCCAACATCGAGTTCGAGGACACGTCCGACCCCATCGCCGATGTCATCCTACCGAGCGTCACGCGCATTACGCAGGCAAATGTGGCGCAAGAGATGGCCTGGTTCGTGGTGTCGCTAGCGCGGGTCCCGGGCGCGAGTGAGTGGCTGGAGGCGAATCCGCAGGCGCGGGAGCGGCTGGCGGAGGTGCTGGGCCCGTAGGCCTACGGGCGGTAGCCCGCGAGCGCGAGTCCCTCGGCCCAGAAGTCCAGGTGCTCGCGAGACTCGAGCGATGAGCGCATTCGCTCACGATCGACGCTGACCTCGCTGCGGGCGTTCTCCTCGCGCACCTCGGCGCTCAACCGGTTCAAGCGCGCCAAGCACGCGTCGCGCACCAGGCGGTCCTCCCCAGCGGCGCCCACCTGCGATGAGGCAAACGTCCCGAGCGCACCCTCGTAGTCCCGCGCGAGGTACTTGGCCTTGGCCAGTTGCACCCGGAAGTACCCGACCACGCTGCTGTCCGCGTTCTCGGCGACGGCGGCTTCGAAACGATCGATCTCCTCCAACTGCCCCATGCAGATTCGCCCGAAGGCCTCGTGCAAGCGCAGCTCAGGATGGTCCTGGCCCTGGGTGAAACTCAACATGGCGCGCGCGAAGAGCCAGCGACCGTCGAGGCGGCCTCCGGTGCTGCCCGAGTGGCCCAGGAAGCCCATGCTCAGCAGATAGCTGGCGTCTTCCCGCGCCGCGCGGGGCATGTACGCGTACTGCTCGCCAATACCGCTCATCGGTATGGACAGCTCGAGGGTTTCGTCCTGGGCCGCCAGGAGAATACCGTCTGCGTCAGCATCGGCACGGCGCCGCTCCATCTGCACCATGTACTCGCGCACCATCTTCTCGTAGATGTAGAACGGTGGCGCGCCGGGAATCCCGTGGGGTGAGCGCGAGTCCTTGCCCCAGGGCGGGCGCTTGCCCGCCGAGGGCGGCTCGTAGAGTTCGTAGAGGGGTAGATCAACGAACATCTTCGGTACGGTGCGATCAGCAAAGCGATCCCCGAGCTTCAGGTCACCTTCCTCGAAACGACGGCGCACGGCTGCAACGGCGTCGTCTGGGCTGCGTAGCAGCGGCACGAACTGGCCGCTCAGCTCTCGTTCCGCGCTCGCCTCCAGCGGCGCGATCCACAGGCGGCGGCGCTCCTCCTCCGTGCACAGGTTCAGGGCGCCGTACAGTTCGAGTTGGCACCAGGAACTGGCCAGGAATCGCTCACTCAGGAGCACCAGGGTCTGGCAGGACTGTGCCAGGGAGTCACTCAACACCTCGACGTACTGGTCCGGCTCGTAGTCGAGCGTGTCGAGGGTTTCAGGCGCGAAGAACACCGACATGTGCGGCGAAAGCGTCGCGTAGGTGGCGCGCGCCTCGGCCTCCTGGGCCGATGAGTAGCTGATGAACACGTCGTACTGGTATTCGACGCGACGTTGCAGGTGACTCAAGTCGAGCAAATCCATGGTGCTCACCCTTAGGGCCTCGTAATCGCCGACCAGTGTAGGGCATCGGCTGGGCTCGGGCCGCGCAGGGCCAGGTGCCGACGGCTCCGGCGCGCCGCATCCAACAGTTTTCGATTGTTCACAATTCGCCACGATCCGCTGAATACGCACCGAGCATAATGCGCCTCTTAGGGGGTCACGGGCGCCCAGCAGCGGTCGCCAGGCGACGCGCCGAGCTCGAACAGACCCACTGGCGACACCTGCCACATTCCGAGGAGTGCCATGGAAGCAATCGCGGGTTGGTTTGACACCTCGCAGTTCATGCCCCACGGGCACTGCTTCCTGTGGCAGCCCACGATTCTCTGGATGATCGTCGGCTCCAACGCCATCATCGCCCTCTCCTACTTCTCGATTCCGGCTGCCCTGCTCTGGGGTATGCGCCGTCGCGCCGGAAAGGCTGACCTGCGCTGGATCACCGCGATGTTCTGCGCGTTCATCCTCGCATGCGGCACTGCCCACTTGATCGATATCTACACGATCTGGACACCCAACTACTGGGCCGATGCTCTCGCCAAGGTAGCAACCGCCACTGCCTCGGCTGCAACGGCGATCGCCTTGTGGCCGCTGGTGGCGCGAGGCAACCGCTTCCTGGACGAACAACGCACGGTGCGCCAATCGCTGGCGGATGCGAATGCGGAGCTGACATCCACCCTCGACAGCGTGAGCAGACAGCAACGCGAGCTCACGCTTCTGGCTGAGATGGCCAACGAGTTGCAGACTGCCCAGACGGTTCCCCAACTCTTCGCGGTGGTAGCACGTACCGTGGCTGAGCTCATGCCGCAAACGTACGGCTACGTCGCCGTCTGTCAAAGTGATGACACCGTGCCATGCGCGCCAATCGCCAGTTGGGGTGCCAACGGGGACACCGAGGCATTGCTAGACCCTCCCCAACGTCCACCTCCCTCGCCTACCGCCCTCTGCAATGAGCTCACGGACGCAGATCCGCCGTCTTGCACACTGCCGAAACACGTGCCGATCATGGCCAATGGCAAGACGGTGGCATTGATACGGATCTTCGATCGAACAGGTGACGGTACGCACGACGTATCACCCGCCACCCTTCGCATCTTGCAGCAACGGGTGTCCCTGACGGTGCAAGCCCTACAGCTGAAGCTGGACCTGCAACACCGTTCGACCCGTGACCCGCTCACCGGCCTCTTCAACAGGCGACACCTGGACGACGTACTTCAGAGCGACACTTACCAGGAGACCGTAGGCCAACACTACTCGTTGATCATGCTGGACGTGGACTACCTCAAGACGATCAATGACACGCATGGCCACGCGGCTGGGGATCGCGCCTTGACACATCTCGCAAACGTTATCGAGGCGCATGTACGGCCGGACGATATCGCCTGCCGCTACGGCGGAGAGGAGTTCATCATCGTCCTGCCGAACACGCAGCTAGTAGAAGCTGAAGCGGTGGCTCGTCGCATTCAGTCCGCGTTACGAGAGGCGCGGCGCCGAAGTGCAGATCCGAGCTATGCACCACCCACGGTGTCGGCGGGTATCGCAAGCTCTGAACTTCACGGAAATAGCCCCGAGACGGTGATGCGTGCAGCAGACCAGGCGCTCTACGCGGCAAAACGCGGTGGACGCGACACGCTTCGACACGCTGCCTACGAGAAGTCAACCGCCAACGAGCCCACAGAGAAATCGCACGACTAGCGGCGTACGCCGGATCATCAACGCGACGTCGAACACCGGGCAACGCTCGCTGACCCCGCGAGTCCCACTAGTCTTGGCCTCGCCCCTGCATGTCGGGACGGTCTCGCCGCACCGGCAAGTCCAGACGTACACGGAATCCCGGATTCAGCGCCTGCGCCTCGACGCTGGCCTCGCGACCGTAGTGCAACGCCAACCGCTCCCGTAGGTTGCGTAGACCCACGCCAGCACCACCGGTGGCCAGCGACACCGCATTGCCATCGTCTTCCACCTCGAGCACCAGGCGTTGCGCTCCGGCCAGGCGAGCGCGCACCGTCACTTCCACCGGCTCAACCGACGGCTCCACCGCATGGCGCAGCGCATTCTCGATCACCGGCTGCAGCACAAAAGCGGCCACCAGGCAGTCGGTCTCCGCCTCGATCTGCCACCGCGCGCGCAGGCGATCACCGAAGCGCACCTGCTCGAGGGCCAGGTAGTCCTCGCAGAAGGCCAACTCCTCGTCCAGGGTCACCTCCGCGGCCTGGGCCAGATTCAGCACCCGACGTAGCAAATCTCCTAGCTGCTCGACGGCCCGGTACGCCAGCTCGCCCTTGCCCGTATCGATCAACGCCCCCACGCTGTTGAGCGCGTTGAAGAGGAAGTGCGGATTGAGCTGCATGCGCAGGGAATCGACCCGCGCGAGGTTGAACTTGCTGTCGAGCTCCGCCGCCAGAATCCGCGCCTCGCTCGCCTCCCGCTCGCGCAGCAGGCTCAGGCGGTAGAACTTCAGCGTGAGCGAGCACAGCACGATCAGCGCGTAAGTGAAGGCACTCATCGAGTGGTAACCGGCGGCGCGCGCGCCGAACAACCACTCCTGCCAGCCATCGTGATGCACGATGAGGCCGAGCACAAAACTCAGACCTATCAGGGTGAGCAGGTGCACGGTGAGCGTGCCGACGAGCGCCTTTCCCCGGTAGGGCAGCACATCGGTCATCCGGTAGAGCAAGGGCGCGACCGCACCCCAGAGGTAGTAGTACACGCCGATGCGGCTGAACATCGCCCACCAAACGGCGATGTCGCGCGCCCCCGTGCCAAGGTAGGCCGAGGTGGTCGGGATCGCCGCCAGCAAGCTCCACCCGAGCAGGGAGAGCAGCACGAAGCGCCAGCCGATCCGTGGATACAAGCGCGCCGTGGCCACGGCACTCATCGCGGCCGGTTCTCGCGGGCGCGTTCGAGCAGCGCGGGTACGAGGGCTCGCCGGTTGCGGGCGACATCGTGCTGGGAACCGTCGCGCAGTTCCACGCGATAGCGCCCCTGCACGCTGCGCACGGCGACCAGGTGCTGTTGGTTGATGAGCGTGGATCGGTGAATGCGCAGAAAGTCGGGATCGGTGAGTTCGGCCGTGAAGCGGCGAAGCGACTGTGCCACGATCAGCGAGTCGCCCCCCACCGTGTGCAAGCGGACGTACTGGTTCGCCGCTTCCACCCAGATGAGGTCCTGGGGCTTCACGCTCAGCAGGAGGTCGCCGCTGCGCACGCGCAGGCCCTCATCGCTCGATACGGTGGCGGGCGGGGCCCCGAGCAGCTCCTGCTTGGCGCGTCGGATCGCGGCTTCGAAGCGTCGCTTGGCGATCGGTTTCACCAGGTAGTCGCGCATGGCCACCTCGAACGCTTGCAGGGCGAAGCGATCGTGCGCGGTGACGAAGATGACGTAGGGGCCGTGCGGCCGGTCGGCCAGCTGCTCGGCCACGGAGATGCCGTCCAGGTTTGGCATCTGCACGTCGAGCAGCAGCAATGCGGGCTGGTACTGCTCCACGGCGCGCAAGGTTTCGGCCCCGCTCGCAGCGCTCGCCACGAGGTGCAGCTGCGGGTCGCGGCGCACGAGGTTGCCGAGGAGTTCCCGCGCCAGCGGTTCGTCGTCGGCGATCAGCGTACGGATCGCAGCGGAGGCGTTCGTAGGAGGCAGCGCCATCGGCCGATTCAAGCACGCCCCCGCCGGGGAGGTCGAGGCCGCCCTTGGGAACGGGCGCGGCGGACGGGGAACGGGCGTCCCTTGGGTGTCAGGGAGATCGAGAGCCTTCGTGGTCGATCGATCGAGCCGGGCGCCCTGCGCTGCGTTGCGGCAAGGGTAGGCTGCGCGGCGAACTCCACCGCTACCCATAGCCGGGTCCCGCGGACCGACGATGATCCGCCACGGCCGTGTCGGTTGAACCAACGGGCCCCTGCCTGCTCCGCAGTGACACAAAATCTTCATCGACCGATGGGCGGGCGAGCTGTCCGTTTTGGCTAGAGTGTCCGTCCGCTCCACCGAAACGTTCCATTTGCTCACTCTTGGAGGGACCCACCCGATGACCAGGCCCGGTACCCCATGCATCGTCTTCGGTGCCTTGATCCTCTGCTCGGCCTGGGCCAGCGCCCCCGCCCTGGGGCAGGGGTCGTTCACCGCCTTCGAATCCGGTCAGGTGCGGCCCCTAGCCCTATCGGCAGACGGTGAACGCCTCTTCGCGACCAATACCCCTGATAACCGTCTCGAGATCTACGCGATGGAGGGCCTGGGCCTGCGTCACCTGCACTCCGTGCCCGTCGGCATGGAGCCCGTGGCCGTCGCCACCCTCGAGGCCTTGGATCAGGTGTGGGTGGTGAACCATCTCTCCGATAGCGTGTCCGTGGTGTCCCTGAGCGAAGAGCCCCCGCGCGTGGTGCGCACGCTGCGCGTCGGGGACGAGCCGCGGGACATCGTCTTCGCCGGCCCCGAGGGTGATCGCGCCTTCATCTCCACCGCCCACCGCGGCCAGCACTCCCCCATCCCCTATCGCCCCTTCGAGAGCGAGGGCCGCGCCGATGTCTGGGTGTTCGACGCCAATGACGAGGGCGAGGTGCCGCTCACCATCGTCACCCTCTTCGGCGACACGCCCCGTCCCCTGGCCGTGAGCCCCGATGGCGGCCGCGTCTACGCGGGCGTCCTGCACTCCGGCAACCGCACGACCATCGTCACCCACGAGCGCGTAGGCGACGAAGGCCAACTCCCGCCGCTCGCTAACGTCGAGGGGCTGCCGGCGCCGGAGGTCGGCCTGATCGTGAGCCAAGTGGGGGATCAATGGCTCGATGCGGGCGGTCGAGACTGGAGCGACATGGTGCGCGTCAGCCTGCCCGACTACGACGTCTTTGCGATCGACGCCAACGCGGAGACCCCGGTGGAAGTGGCGCGCTACTCGGGCGTCGGCACGACCCTCTTCAACATGGCCGTAAACCCCGCCAAGGCCCGGCTCTACGTGACCAACCTCGAGGCCCGCAACCAGGTACGCTTCGAGGGCCCCGGCGAACTGTCCGGGGGCGAGACCGTGCGCGGTCACTTCATCGAGAACCGCCTCACGGTGATCGACCTGGACGATGGCACGGTGCAACCGCGCCACCTCAACCAGCACATCGACTACGACCGGTTCCCGGGAACCGAGAGCGAAAACTCACGAAGCCTAGCGACGCCCTTGGAGATGGCGATCAGCGCCGACGGCGCCACCCTCTGGCTCGCCGCCATGGGCTCGGACAAGGTGGCCTCCTTCGACACGGACGCCCTGGAGACCGGCACCTTCGTGCCCGACGAGACCGATCACATCGCCGTGCCGGGCGGCGGACCCACGGGCCTGGTGTTGGACGAGGCTCGCCAGCGACTGTACGTGCTCTCGCGCTTCAACAATGCCGTGGTCACGATCGACATCGAACGCCGTCGCGCCATCCAGTCGGCGGCGATGTTCAATCCCGAACCCACCGAGGTACGCAACGGCCGACGCTTCCTCTACGACGCCCGCCTGAGCTCCAGCCGCGGGGACTCCTCCTGCGCGGGCTGCCACATCTTCGGTGACCTGGATCAGCTCTCGTGGGATCTCGGCAACCCGGACGGGCTCACCGAAGCGAACCCCAATCCGCCCGTACCGACGGGCGATCAGGTGCTGCCCTTCCACCCGATGAAAGGCCCCTTGAGCACTCAGAGCCTGCGCGGCATGAGCAACCACGGCCCCCTGCACTGGCGGGGCGACCGCACGGGGGGCAACGACCCGGACAGCGGCGACCCCTTCGACGTGGCCGCCGCCTTCCGCGCCTTCAATGGCGCCTTCGAGGGTCTCCTCGGTGCCACGGCGCCGCTTAGCGATGGGCAGATGGAGGCCTTCACTGACTTCGCCCTCGCCCTCACCTACCCGCCGAACCCGATCCGCGCCCTCGATAACTCCCTCACCACCGAACAGCAGCTGGGCGAGGACATCTTCCGCAATCGTATCGGCGGCCAGGGCGTGCCCTGTAATGACTGCCACACGGTGGACAAGGCCCAAGGACTGTTCGGCTCGTCGGGCCTCACGGGCGGCGCCCGGGCAGGCCAGCCTATGAAAGTTGCTCACTTTAGAAACCTCTACACCAAGGTCGGCTTCATCGGCCGCATCTTCTCCGTGCCGCAACCGCCGGTGGGCGATCAGATCCGCGGTTACGGCTACATCTTCGATGGCTCCTTCGACACGCTGCCGAACTTCCTGCGCAGCTTCTCCCAGTTCGAGACGTCCCTGGAGCGCGAGGCCACGGCCAACTTCCTGCTCGCGGTGGACAGCAACCTGGCGCCCATCGTCGGTCAACAGATCACCCTGCGTGCGGACAACTTCGCCGCGGCGATCGGGGACTGGAGTCTCCTGCGCGAGCGGGCAGGCCTCGGCGAATGTGATCTGATCGGTCACGGCATCATCGATGGCGAAGCGCGCGGCATGACTATGCTCACCGCACCGCCTCGCTTCCAACTGGACCGCGCGGGCGAGGAGCTCTCCTTGCGCGACACCCTGCTCGCAGCGCGGGCGCCTGGCAACGTGGTCACCTTCACCTGCGTTCCGCCGGGCGCTGGGGTGCGGATGGGGATCGATCGGGATGAGGATGGGATCCTCGACGGTGATGAGGCCGAGGCGCTGCGCTAGGTCGCGGGCGGCGGCACCGGACCCCGTCGCTTCCACCCCGAGGTGGCGTTCAGGGCCTCGCGGTAGGAGGCCACGGACGCAGGGTCGTAGGGGTGCACGTCCACCGGGATCGTGCGCACGAAGCGGTAGCCCTCCAGGGTCGGGTCCACCAGGGCGGCGCGAAACTGCACG
>JBCBZW010000172.1 GCA_039815145.1 Pseudomonadota bacterium | reverse complement strand
GTTCGCGATGCCGGGCGTGCAGGTGGAGGACATGTACGCGCCGCGCTTTCGCGCCATCGGCCCAGCGGCACGCACGACGATCACGGCAGCCCAGTGATGATCCCGAGCGAGCTGCAACAGTGATGCGCTCTCCCTTCAGCTCGCGGCGTCGCCTGCGGCTGGCCGCGATCGGTGCGCTTGGAGGCGCTGCCTCGCTGGTGGTCATCGCGTTGGCGATGCTGGATCACCACCATCCGGTGGATCTGTCCCGTGCGCAGATGCTCGGGCGCGTGCTGTACGATCGCCACGGTCAACCGTTGCGGTATCGCCTCGCCGCTGACGAGCGCTTGCGCCTGCCCGCGGAGGTGGATGCCGTCGACCCGCTCTTCCTGCACATGCTCGTAGCGTACGAAGACAAGCGGTTCTATCGGCACGCTGGCGTAGATCCCCTAGCGACGATGCGCGCCTTAGGTCAATGGATTCGTAATGGTCGTGTGGTATCAGGGGCTTCGACGCTCACGATGCAAACCGCACGTCTGCTGGAAACCAGGCCGCGCACCCTAGGGGCCAAGCTCGCGGAAATGGGGCGCGCGCTGCAGCTCGAGCGCGCGTTGAGCAAGCAAGAGATCCTGTCGCTCTACCTGCGTCTCGCGCCCTATGGGGGCAACGTCGAGGGCATCGCGGCCGCGAGCCAGCGCTGGTTCGGCCATGGACCTGAGCAGCTCACGCCCGCGGAAGCGGCCCTGCTCGTGGCCTTACCCCAGTCGCCAACGCGGCTGCGTCCGGATCGACACCCGCAGGCGGGGCTCGAGGCGCGGGCGAAGGTCTTGCGTCGCGTGTGGCGGCGCTTGGCGGAGCAGGATCTCCTGGCGGGCGAAGATCTACGCTTGGCGCTTTCTGAGCCCCTGTCCAAGGCCGTCGCCGATCCCCTGCCCGTGTTGGCCCCGCACCTCGCTGATCGCCTGTTGGCGGTCGGTGAAGCGAGTGAAATCAATAGCTGCTTGGATGCAGACCTGCAAGAACGGGTTCGCGACATTGCGCGGGTGGCCGTCAGGCAGGTGCACCCCCGGGCGAACGTTGCCGTGCTCGTCGTCGACAACGACAGCGCACAGGTGCACGCGTACCTGGGCGGCACCCACTACTTCAGCGCTTTGCGCGCAGGGCAGGTGGATCTGACACGGGCCACGCGCTCGCCAGGCTCAACGCTAAAGCCCTTCATCTACGGACTGGCCTTCGATCGCGGGCTCGCCGCCCCCGCCACGCGCGTCATGGACCGACCGACGCGCTTCGGTAAGTATGCGCCCGCGAACTTCGAGCAGCGCTACTACGGCGCCCTCGAACTCGCCGATGCCCTGCGCCTGAGTTTGAACGTGCCCGCCGTGGCCTTGCTCGATGCCCTCGGTCCGACGCGCTTCACCATGGCGCTGGAGGCGCAGGGCGTGCCCCTGGCCTTGCCGAGCCTCGACCGACCGGGCCTCGCCATTGCCCTTGGCGGCGCGGGCACCACGCTGGAGGCTCTCGTGCGCCTGTATCGAGGCCTGGCAGACGACGGGGAAACGCGCCCCCTGCAGTTGCTTTGCGAGAACGATAGGGCAGGTGAGGTCCAACGGTCAGTAACGCCGCCCCTGCTTCAGGCGCGGGCGCGCTGGCAGCTACAGCGCATCCTGCGTACCGCCGCGGGCCCAGGGGCGCGAGGCGTCGCGGCCAAGGCACGCATCGCCTTCAAGACGGGTACTTCCTACGGTCACCGCGATGCCTGGGCCATCGGCTTCGATGCGCGGTGGACCGTGGGCGTGTGGGTGGGGCGGCCGGACGGAACGCCCTTGCCAGGCATCTATGGCCATGGGGTGGCGGCGCCGATTCTGTTCGAGGTCTTCGATGCCTTGCCCGCCGCCGAGGAATCATCGCCCACGCAACCACCCGCCGGCGCCTTGGCAAGCTTCGATGGTCAGCGACTGCCGCCGATGCTCAGGTTCCTGGGCGAGGAGGATGGCGTAGGCGGTGGACCGCGCGTGCTGTTTCCCCTGCCAGAGACCAAGATCTTGCTCGGGGCGACGCCATTGCGCCTCGAGAGCACCGGCGGTGAACCGCCCTTCACGTGGCTCGTCGACGGGGCACCGATGTCACCCACGCCCTGGCCGTCACAGCAATGGCAGCCAAGCGGTCCGGGGTTCTTTCAGCTCACGGTGGTGGATGCGCGGGGCCGAGCGGATCGAGTGAACGTGCAGTTGAGCCAGTCGGCAGCGCCTACCGCAGGGCGCTTGAAGAGCGCCCTGGAGCGGCGTGGCCGCGAAGAAAGCGATGCCCCCGCAGCAGCGGGGCAAGGGCATCGTTAGGATCCTCTGTACGAGTCCGGAGGCTGCTTCAGCGAACGGCGACGAGCTCTGCGAGTCCTGTCAGTCTGACCGCGGGGCGTCTGGATCTGGCGTGCGGCCGAAGACGACGAAGGCCTTGCTGAGCACCGGCGCAAACTCGGCACCGATCATAAAGTCCTCGCGGCCATCTCCGTTCACGTCGCCAGCATTGCCAAGGGTTGAACCGGCGCCGCCGGAGATACCGTTGAACACCACCCCGCTGCTCCCATCGCCGCCCAACCCTGGCGTCAAGCTTGCCAGCAGGAACAAGGGCGGATACGGCGCCGGCCCCTGACGACCGAAGACGAGGTAGACGCGGCCGGCGCCGTTGCGCCCACCCGGACCCGCGCGCTCGGCGCCGATGAGCAGGTCGTCGATGCCGTCGCCGTTGACATCACCTGGTCCGCTCACCGCACTCCCGGTAAGGTCGCCTAGACGGATGCCGATAAGGACCGCCCCTCGAGACCCGTCACCCCCGGCACCGGGAAACAACTCGACGAGATCCAGCGCCGGTATGCCAGCGCATGCCGAACTACATCCGTAGAGCAGGTACGCCTCGCCCGTGGTGTCGGTGAGGAAGGAGCCGAGCAGGACGTCGTCCATGCCATCGTCATTGACGTCCCCCGCACTCGCCAAGGAGAAACCCGCGTTTCCACGCTCTATCCGGCCGTTGATGATCAGACCTTCGCTGCCATCACCGCCGAACGCCTCCTGAAGGGTGCGTAGGGAAAACACGGCGGGGAACGGATCGTTCACCGGGCGCCCGTAGACCAGATAGGCCTGGCCTGCCTGCACCACCTGATTTACGTTGGCGAAGGGTGCCCCGATGAGCAGGTCCACGCGTCCGTCGCCGTTGAAATCGCCCACGCCCAGGGCTTCGCCGATTCCATCCCTGGGCTTGATGCCGGTGATGACAAAGCCCTCACTGCCGTCGCCTTCGGGGAGTTGTTCCAGATCCACGGAACTCGGAAAGGGAGTGCTATCCCCATCGTCCCGTCCGTACAGGACGTAAACCCGCCCAACGCCGGTTTCGCCATCGACCGCCGCGTCCGGGTTCGACACGATGATGTCGTCGATGCCATCCCCGTTGACGTCGGCCGGACCGATCACCCCCTGCGCACCTGACACGCCCGCCCCGGCCAGTTCGAAGCCACGGGTGGCCTCACTATCGAAGGGAATGTTGCTGAGCTGAACGTCGGCTTCGAAGCGGTCACCGCCTGGCCCGTCTCGCCCGTATAGCACCCAGGCCCTGAGGCGGGCGCCGATCAGGAGATCGTCAATGCCGTCTCCGTTCACGTCGCCCGCTGCGCTGACGCTTACCCCCGTGTTCTCGGCGGTGACAAAGCTGCCGCGGACGGTAAATCCATCGCTGCCATCGCCGCCGTTGAATTCGAACAGATCATCGATGTTCAGAATCGCCGGATAGGGAGTATCTGCGCGGCCGAACACCACGATGGCGGCGCCCGAGGCCGTCGCCTGCCCGCTTGCGGCCGGCGCACCTACCGCGAAATCGTCGATCCCATCGCCGTTGATATCGCCGACACCGGATAGGGCCTTGGCGGCACCCGGCGAACGGCTGGCAAGATTCACCCCTTCGCTGCCGTCCCCTGCCGGCAACCTGCCGAGTTCGAACACGGCCGGGAAGTCGCTTGCAAGAGCGGTGCTCCCCAGGCACAACAGGGTGACGATGACTACGGCACGTTCGGCTCGTCGAGTCGAGACATTCATCCTTGTTGCTCCCTAGCTCGAGCAGCCCTGTACCCAGTCAGCCAGTTCAAAAACCTGGACTGGCTTATGTGCAACGATCCGACGCAAGTAGTCGGTCGGGGCGTGAAGTCTGCTACCTAACAGGCAATTTCTGTATATTTTGATCACCGGATCCTAGGTGGATGCTCGCGCCTTGACAAGGCACGGAACTAGCCTATCTATCGAGATAGTAAGTTTGAGGCACCGTGCTCGTCGGTGAACAGGCCAACGACCGGGCCGGACGGTTGGTCAGCCGCGTGGTACCCATCCATGCCTTGGGGAGTCTGGCTCTCGGCGGCGAGCCGTTGCGCAGACTGGGCCCGCGGCTGTCGCCGCGACTCTCGAGCTGTCTCTAGGGGGTGTCAGTCAGTGCAGGAATGACGTGCTCGCCGACGATGAAGTTGCGCCAACGGCCCCAGATGCCGCCCATCCGATAGTTGCCGCCAGAGATGGCGACCGCGAGGTCAAGCTCAGGCACGACGATGAGCAACTGGCCGCCGTTCCCACTCGCCTGGAACGCCCGATAGCGCCGTGCACCAACGGTAATCGCCTTCACCGACCAGATGTAGGCCTGCTCGCTGCGAAAGTAGCTGTTCTCGAAGACGGTCTCAGTCATCCCCGTGGTTGCGGGTGAGATGGCAACTCTGGCCTTGGTCGACTCTTCAACCCAGCCCTTATCGATAATCTGCAGACCGTTCCAAGCGCCTTGCGCTGCAAACATCGCACCGATCTTCAGGACGTCGCGTGGGCGCATGTAGGCGCCGCCCCCGAGATACCCTTCGCCATTCGGTGCTAGCGCCCAATGGTAGGGTCCGAACTGAAGCGGCTTGGCGATCAGCTCATTGAACAACTCGTGTACGGACGCATTACCGAATTCACTTAGCGTGACGCCGACCAGGTTGGCACTACCGGAGCAATAGGCGTAGCGCACGCCAGGGTCGTGTAGCATCGGGAGCTTTGCGGTGTACAGCCAATAGTTCGGCTCGGCATCCTGTGCCCACATGCTCTCTTCGTTGCCAGCGGATTGCGCGTTCACATCGCAGTCCAGGCCACTGGTGTAGGTCATGAGGTGCGCTAACGTGATGTCGGCCTTCCTCTTGTCGCCGAGCGGCTGGCCGGCCGACTTCAGGACGCTGGCGACCGGACGATGATCCGTCGTGATCGCATGCCCTTGCTGTCTCAGCGCGCCGATCATGACGGAACCGAATACCTTGCCGAGGGAGCGCACGTCATGGCGCTTCTCGCGATTGTGCCCGTAGAAGTACTCTTCATAGACGAGGCGACCAGCGCGCGAGACGAGCACCGAGTGAATCAACTGCGGTCGCCGGTCGCGTGGATCGAACCCACCGATCGCCCGCGTCAGCGCTTTGAGTGTCTCGGGATCGAAGCCGGCGTCTTCCGGCGATGACACCGGCCAGCCATCGTCTAGCTTTTGAGGTGTGCGCGCCGGCGCGTTCTCGTGCGATCCCTGCACACGGCTGTAGTACGCGTGCTTCTCTTCTTCAGTGGCTGGGCTAAGCGCAATGACCCGGTTGAATCGACGATAGTTGAGCAGCAGGGTGTTGGCATCCCCTGCGTCGAGCGTGTGCTGCTTTTCGCGCTCGCCCTTTCCGCTGAGCAAGCGCCAGCCACCGGTGGGCACACCGACCACACGAAACGTGGTTGCGCGAAGGATGTTGTTTCCTTCCGGATTTCGGATAACGGCAGACACAGCTCCATCCGCTTCGAAGATGTCGAGGAATACATGGTAAGGACGTGGTTGGATGTCGATGACTGCCCCCCAACGGTTGGTCTTCACCGCGGGCAGTGCGACGGGCGTCGCCACGAACTGGTAGTCGAGGTCGGAGGGGGGTTGAAACCAGTAACCTTCGAGCAGCGCGCCACTCGCACCGAGGGTACCTACGAAGCGCTGACCATCGGGAGCACTGACCGACAGCGCACCCTCTTCCAGGGTGGCCGCCATCGCGTGTCCATCGATCTCGGCACGCCAAGCGCCGTCCGTTCGCGTAATGGTCAGCGCCACCTGATCGTTCGGCGCTTCGGTACGCCAAACCCAGAGACCGAGGGGGTCAGTACCGGCCTGCCGATCGTCCAGGGCGACCGCAGATCCCGACCCCAGGGTCAACAGCAGCAAAGCACCCCACAGGGCGCTGCGTGGAATGAGTCTTGTCATCGAGAATTCCCTCACGTAACGAGGCCGCAAGCGTGGCTCGCGAGGGCTGCCGAGTCACTTGAATTAGTCTGAAGAATCTTGAAGCATCTAGCTTGAAGCAGCGTAGGACGGGCGATGTGCAGTACTCCTTGAGTGACTTGGTGATCGACACGCGCAGCCGCACGATTCGGCGAGGCGACGACACGATCAGGCTGTCCGATCTCAGCTTCGACGTGCTCGTAGCGCTGATCGAGGGGGCACCCGAACCCCTGAGCGGTGCGGACCTGGCCAACGCCGTGTGGCAGTCGAAGCACGTGAGCAATGAGACCATCGCGCAGAGGATCGCTCTACTGAGAAAGGCCTTGGGCGATGATTCGAAGCATCCCCGATACATCCGTACCGTTCGCGGCAATGGGTATGCGGTGCTGGGGCAGATTGCGCGGGTTGAGGTGCCCACGCGCTCACCCTCGCGCCGACCACCGTTTGCTATCCCCGTGATGGCACTCACCGCCACTGCCTGTTTGATGGTGGTCAGCCTGTCCTGGTTTAGTGATGAGCACCCGCCCAACCCACTACATGACGACGCACACAGCGCCGAAGATGGCGAGCGTTCCGCTGCGTTGACACGGGCTCGTGCACTGCTTGCTCTCCATCAATCGGTCGAGACGGACCGAGCCATCGGGATGTTGCGAGAGGTGCTGGCCGGCGCCCCTGAGGACTTCGATGCACGCCTCTCCCTGAGCTTCGCGCTCTCCACCAAGGCGACCAAGTTCGGCGGTGAGATCGAGCACAAACAGGAGGCCGAAGCGCTGGCGCGGGCCCTCACGCAAGAGCGGCCGACGAGCAGCAACGCCTGGTCTGCGCTCGGCTACTCGCTTGGCTCACAGGGGCGGATGAACGAGAGCCTCTCCGCGCTGCAGTACGCCTATCAGCTCGATGCGAACAACGCCCCCGCTGGGTCGAGCGCCGCGTACGTGCACTTGCTACAAGGGCAGCTGTACGAAGCGCTGACGTTGGAGTTTCGCGTGCGAGCGTCGGGTGGACGTTCGCGCTATGCAGAGATCCAGATCGCGCAGAGCCTGGAACTCATCGGCCATCCGTCCGCGCCGAATTGGCATGCCAGGGCGCTGCGCCTCAATCCCGGGCAAGTGGTGGTGCTTGGCGAAATCGCCAGGTCGCATCTGCGACATGGCCGCCCGGGCGAGGCCCTCGACACTCTGGCCCAGGTGGAGGGCAAAGACGCCCTTGCGCCATCAATTCTGCAGTTGCGCGGACGAGCGAACATCGCGCTCGGGAAGCTGGGATTGGCGCGGCAGCAGCTGCAAGCAGCTGGCCGCCAAGGTGTCTACGCATTGGCGGCGTTGGACGCGTTGGCAGGTAGCAAAGATCGTGCGGTGGAACTTCTGTCGCCGGCGAAGCTTGCGCAGCTCAACGCGGATCCAGAGCCGCAATTTCGGATACAGCTTGCGGAAGTCGCAGCGGCGTCTGGCGACGAGCGCCAAGCCCTTGGACTGATCGCGCAAGCGGTTACCTTGGGTTGGCGGGACAACAAGTGGCTTACGCAGTCGCCATTCATCGGTGCCCTGATGGAGACGGGCGAGGGGCGCAAGCTGCAACGTCAGATCCGGCGCGAAATCGAGGTACAAAGGCGGCTCACCGAAGGCAATCCTACGTTGGAGAAGGCCTTGAGGGGTTGATGCGACACAAGTGAGCAGACAGTGCTTTCGCACTCGATACGCTCGAACGGTGCGGAGGTGCCGACCGCCGCGAAGGCGCCCGGCTGCCCGCCGTCGCCATCGGCCCGCACCACTAGGGCCGCATGCGATCCAGTATCGACGTAGTTGCCCCCTCAGCAGATCGCTTGCCTAGCAAAACCCTAAGCGCATGCAGGAGCACGCGATGACCGCTCGCCGAATCGCCTTGACCATGATCGCCGCCAGCCACGCTTGCCTGCCCCTGGCCCACGGCGAGGACGCCAGCACCCTTCGCCCACGAGAGGCCGCGCTCGTGCGCGACTACGCCATCCAGGAGGTACGCTTCCCCGGCGGCGATACGGGCGTCACGCTCGCGGGCGAACTCACCCACCCTCACGGCGAAGGCGTGTTTCCTGCGGTGGTGCTCATCACCGGCTCAGGGCCTCAGGACCGTGACGAGGCCACCGGCGGCCATCGCCCGTTCCTGATCCTGTCGGACTACCTCGTGCGGCAAGGCTTTGCCGTGCTTCGCTACGACGATCGCGGTGTGGCGGCGAGCTCTGGCGACTTCGAAACCGCTGGCGTCCCCGACTTTGCCGCAGACGCGGCCGCTGCCATGCGCTGGCTGCAAGACCAACCCTCCGTCGACGCTTCTCGTACCGGCTACGTGGGGCACTCGGAGGGGGGCATCGCCGGTCCCCTAGCCGCGCAGGAGACACCTAGCGCATTCCTTGTGCTGCTCGCCGCACCAGCGCTTCACATCCGCGACATCCTGATCCTACGCGAGGAAATGAACGCCACCTTGGATGGCACGGACCCAGAAGCGACGGCCGCCCACGTGCAACGCTTACGCGCCATGTTCCAGGCGATCCAGTCGTCCACATCCCCGGAGCAGGCGTTTGTCGAAGGTAAGCGACGCATGCTGGCACTCGGCGCATCCGAAGACGCTGCTACGGGTTGGACCGGCGCGTTCACCTCTGGCCCGCTGTATTGGGTGGCGAAGTATGACCCAGCGCCAACCCTTGTGAGTTTCTCAGGCCCGATACTGGCGCTCTACGGCGCTGAAGACCGCAAGATCGTCCCAGCGCAAAACGCAGCGGTCGCGGAACGCTCGGCAGAGCACCCGGCGTCGCGAGTCGTGATCGTGCCGGGGATGAACCATCTGTTTCAGCCTGTAGCAACGCAGGAACGTATCGAGTACGAGGAAAGCGATATCTCCTTCGACGACTCTGCCCTGGCGGTGATCGGGGATTGGTTGGAAAAGACGATCGGTCCACACGACCAGGGCCAACGCGAAGCGATGGACCTCAAAAGCCGAAGCGCAGACCCGCACTGACCACCAGCTGATCGGCATCACCGATGATGTACTTCAGCTCGCCGAAGAAATCCGCGCGGTCGCTGATGCCAACG
>JBCBZW010000171.1 GCA_039815145.1 Pseudomonadota bacterium | reverse complement strand
GCCCCGGGCTACCGCGGCTTCGCCATCCACGCCGCCCCCGAGGTCACCCTCGAGGAGGACCTCGCCCGCCGCGATCTCACGATCAACGCCATCGCCCGCGGTGACGACGGCGAGCTGATCGACCCCTTCGGCGGCGTGCAAGACCTCGAGCAGCGCTGGCTCCGCCACGTCTCGCCCGCCTTCGTGGAAGACCCCGTGCGCATCCTGCGCGCCGCCCGCTTCGCGGCGCGCTTCGGGTCCCTGGGCTTTCGCGTGCACCCGGACACGGTAGCCCTCATGCGCGAGATGGTGGACGCCGGCGAAGTGAGCGCGCTGGTGCCCGAGCGGGTGTGGGCGGAGACGCGCAAGGCCCTGTCGGCTGAGCGCCCCGACGCCTTCGTGAGCGTGCTGCGCGAGTGCGGTGCCCTCGCCGTCGTATTCCCCGAACTCGATGCGCTCTTCGGCGTGCCGCAGCCGCCCAAGTGGCACCCGGAGGTGGACACGGGCGTGCACATGCTGCTGGTCCTGCACCAGGCCGCAATCCTCGGCGCCCAGGACCCCATGGTGGCCTTCGCGGCCTTCTGCCACGACTTCGGCAAGGGCACGACGCCACCGGAGAAATGGCCCTCGCACCCGGGCCACGAGGAGCGCAGCGCCGAGATGCTCATCGCGCTGTGCGAACGCCTGCGCGTACCGAACGATTTTCGTGACGTGGCCGTGGCCGTCGCCCGCCACCACGGCAACATCCATCGCGCCCTCGAGCTGCGCCCGGGCACCATCCTGCGCCTGTTCGAGCAGATGGACGTGCTCCGGCGCCCCGAGCGCCTGCACCGCATCCTGCTCGCCTGCGAGGCGGACTACCGGGGCCGCACGGACTTCGAGGATCGCCCCTATCCCCAGGCGCAGTTCCTCCACGCCTGTTGCGAGGCCGCTGGGGCCGTGCGCTTGAGTGACGAACAACGGGAGGGCCTGGCGGGACCGCAGATCGGCGAAGCCATGCGCCGGGAACGGCTCGAGGCTGTAAGCACCGTGCGCCGCGAGTTCGCGACCGCCTAGTGGCGCCTGGCTAGATCGTCGAGAAGCCGATCCCGAAGACGGCGAAGATCACCACACCCAAGGCGACGCGATACAGCGCGAAGGGCAACATCCCCAGGCGCTCCACCACCTTCAGGAAGGTGTGAATGCAGGCGTAGGCGGCGACGGCGGAGATGAGCGTGCCGAGACCGAGCACGGTCCAGTCGGTGGCCACGTCCGCCTCGAGCAGATCGAGGGCCTTCACCATGCCGGCCAGGGTGATCAGGGGAATCGCCAGCAGGAAGGAGAAGCGCGAGGCCCCCTCGCGACTGAGGCCGAGCATCAGGCCGGCAGTGATCGTGATACCCGAACGCGACGTGCCGGGGATCAGGGCCAACGCCTGGGCGATGCCGATCACCAGCACGTCCACCGGGCCGATGGCGTACTCGCCGCGACGCTTCACCCCGAAGCGATCCGCCACCCACAGCAACACGCCGAAGCCGATGGTGGTGGCGCCGATCACCTGCGGCGAGCGCAGGTATTGCTCGATCAGGTCCTTGAAGAGCAGCCCGGCGATGCCGGCGGGAATGGTGCCGGCGATGACCGCCCAGGCCAGGCGCGCGTCGCCCTTGAGGGAGCCGCCGCTCAGGGTGCGCCACCAGGCGGCCGCCATGGTGATCAGATCGCGACGGAAGTAGGCGACCACCGCCAGCAGGGTGCCCACGTGCACGGCCACATCGAAGGCCAGCCCCTGGTCCTCCCAGCCGAGAAAGGCCGGCACCAGCACCAGGTGCCCCGATGAGGAGATCGGCAGAAACTCCGTCAGGCCCTGAACCAGCGCCAGGACGACGATTTGCAGCAGATCCAAAGCGCCTCCTGGGGTCGAGCCTGCCTAGGTCGGTAATGGATTCGCGGGTGATCTTTCGCCCCTGGGCAGTCGGGCGAACGCCAGCGAGTCGCGCAGGATAATGCAGCGCGCCATCAGTTTCGAGACCGTTTGCGCTCAGCTGACGCCAGGAACGCCGAGGGTTCGCCGCAAATCCGGCCCCACCATGCCCGGCAGGGGCACGCTCAGCCCCCGCCCGAGGCCCATCACCCGAAAGCGCTCGCCCATGCTCCCCGGTAGGAGCAACTGGCGACAGGCGGACGCCACCTGCAGGCGCGCCGCGTCACTCGGCGCCGTGGCCATGGTCTCCCCAGCAAGGGCATCGATACCGTTGCCGAGCAGGAAGCCCGCCTGAGTGGTGTAGCCCGAGACGGTGAGATCCAGGGCGTCGGCGGCCCGCGCGATGGTGCTGAAGTCCACCCAGGCCGTGAGGTCCTGCAGCCCGGGGAGGTGCAGTACGTCGTCGTGGGCGCGGTGGCGGTAGTAGCACAGGAGCGTGCCGTCGCTGCGCGCCGAGGCGTAGTACTCCGCCTCGCTGAGCCCGTAGTCGATGAGGAGCATGGCGCCGGCCTCGAGGCTCGGGGCGATGCTGGCGAGCCACGCTTCGCGGCGCGGGCAGACCTCTGAGATGTAGCCGTCGGGGAAGGGCGCGCCGCGCCGCGCCTCGAGGGCTTGTACTGCCGCGAGCAAGTCGGGATCAGCGGGGCGCCAGGCCAGGCACAGGGCGCCGTCGTCGCCCACGGCGATGCCGAGCGCCTCCACCCCCGCCGCTGCGCCATTCACGCGGAAGCGACTGCACGCGAAGGCGTCGAGCACCTCGTTGGCGAGCACCACCCCTCGAAAGCCGTTGCCCGGCGGGCCGTCCAACCAGTTCACCCGATCGGCCAGCGCGCAATCGTGGAGTCGGTCTCGCTGGCGCTCCCGCAGGTCGCCGCTCAACTCGACGATCAGATACTCGCAAGGCGGTGACGACGTCTGCGCCAAGGCGTCCAGCATCGCTCGCGCCAAAGCCCCCGTGCCCGCGCCGTACTCCACCACGGTCCAAGGGTCACCGGGCTCGAGCTGCGACGCCACCGCTTGCGCCCAACGCGCCACCACCTGGCCGAACAGCGGGCTCAGTTCCGGTGCCGTGATGAAGTCACCGTCCTCGCCGAACTTGCGCGATCCCGCGCTGTAGTAACCCAGCCCCGGCGCGTAGAGCACGAGTTCCATGTAGGCATCGAAGGGGAGCCAGCCGTCGCCCCGGGCATCGATGGCGCGCCGCACCTCGGCCACCACCTGCTGCGAGTGCGCGAGCGCAGCGGCATCGGGCGGCGGTAATGCAGCCGAGACAGCGGAACGATTCATGAGGTCTCCATCGTCGAACGATCGAGCAAAGCGGACAAGCGAGAATCCCCCTCGGGGCTGGCGAACGAAACGGTATGATGCCCGCTTGGCTTCCCTGGCGCGCGCGGGCGCGCTGAGACGACAAAGGCACTCGGATGATGGACAAGACCGGAGACGGGAGTCTCGAACAGGACATGATGCGCACGCAAGCTGGCGTGGCGCTGATCACAGGCGCTGCGCGACGTATCGGCGCCCGCGTAGCGCGACGCTGGCATGGCGCCGGCGGCCGCGTGGCCATCACCTACCGCTCCTCGGCGACGGACGCGGAGGCGCTGGTCAGCGAGCTCAACGCAAAACGCCCCGATTCGGCTATGGCCATTCGTAACAACGTGACGGAAGTGGATACGCTGCCCGGACTCGTTGCCAAAGTCACCGACCGCTTCGGCAGCCTCGATCTGCTGATGAACAACGCCTCCACCTTCTACCCCACGCCGATGGGCGAGATCACCTCTAAGGCCTGGGACGACCTCATGGGCACGAATCTGAAGGGGCCGATGTTCCTGGCCCAAGCCGCCGCGCCCGCCCTGCGCGAGTCGAAGGGCCTGATCATCAACATGCTGGACATCCACGCCCGACGCCCCCTCGCCCACCACTACGTTTATTGCGCGGCGAAGGCCGGCTTCACCATGCTGACCCAGTCCCTGGCGCGCGGCTTGGGGCCCCAGGTACGCGTGAACGGCATCGCGCCCGGCCCCGTGCTCTGGCCCGAAGGCGACGACGATGAGGCCCTGCGCCTGAAGATCGTGGCGAACACGGCGTTGAAGCGCATGGGGGACCCGGACGACATCGCGAGCCTGGTGCTCTACCTGGCCACCCAGGGACACTACGTCACGGGACAGATCGTGGCGGTCGACGGCGGGCGCAGCATCGGCTGGTAGCCCGCTCGCAGCTACGCCCTAGCGGCCGCTAGTACGCGTCGCCGATCTCTCGCGCCACCTCACGACCGCGCGGCGGCGGCGCTACCGCTGCGGCTGCCGCGGCTTTCGCCGCCTGCGCATCGGCCGCCTTGGCGAAGGGGGTGGTGCAGGTGCCGTTGCGCACCACATCCAAGGCCTCCGCCAACATCGCCTCCTCGGGATCGCCCAGAGCGCGGGTGAGGTCGTCGGTGGCCGCGCAGTCCGGGGCGAAGCCGTCGTAGTAGTCGCTGTTGCCCAGGGAGTTGGCCAGCACGAAGCTCGCCGGGCGCAAGATCTTCTCGCAGAACTCGTAGCCGTATTGACCGATCGGCTTGCCGAAGGTGGTCTCCCCCACCAGCGTGAGCTGGCGGTAGGGCGAGATGCCGTTGATCACGAGCTCACTCGCAGACGCCGTGCCGCCGGTGGTGATGATGATCAGGTTGTCCAGGGTGAGCGCGTTCGCCTGGTTGACGAAGTCCACGCTGAAGTTGAAGTCCGTGTTGGCGTCGTTGTGCTCACGGGAATAATAGGTGGACCCCGCAAGACCGCCGGCGAGCAGATCGCCGAGGAACTCGGACACGGAGATCAGGCCGCCTCCGTTGTAGCGCAGATCGAGGATCAGCTGGGTGACCCCTGCCGCCGCGAAATCGCCGAAGACCCGCTCGAGCTCATCGAAGGCGGGGTTCACGAAGTCTCGGAACACCACGTAGCCCACGGGCTCACCGTCCACGTCGAGGACGGCGCTGGCCGGGATCGGCTCGATCGTGACGAGATCTTTGAAGAGCACGTCGTCGGTGATCTCGCCGGTGGCCGTGCGCCGGGCGCGCAGTTCCACCATCACGCCGATCTCATCGTCGCCGAAGGCCGCGCCGATCCCGTCGCCCGCGAGCGCGTCGGCCACGTCGATGCCGTTGATGCGCAGGAGCTCGTCGCCGCGCCCAAGGCCCGTGGCGGCCGCGGGACCGTCGCCGAACACCTGGGTGATGAACACCTGGTCGCCGCGCGTGCTGAGCCCGAGGCCCACCCCGATGAACTGGCTATCGGAGAAGAACGCATCGTCGGCCGCGGCGCTGCCGATGAAGGAGAAGCGATCGAGGGGCTGCACGCTCACCAGCTCCTCGAGCAGGGCCTCCGGGGAATCGAAGGCATCGATGTTGATGTTGCTGTCGAGATCATCCACCCAAAAGTAGATGTCCTGCATCACATCGAGCACGAACTGCTTCTGTTCATCGTTCGAGCAGCTGCCGGCCTGCGCGTCCACGTCCGGCGCTGGCGCGTTGGCACCACCGCCACCGCAAGCGGCCAGGCAGGTGGTGGCTATCACGCTTGCTAGCATTGTGGCGCGCCGGCCACTCACGATTCGTTTCATCGAGAATTCCCCTCGCAATGTCCGCGCGATCTCGCCGCCGGCGCGCAGCGCTAACTCACTGCGCGTGACGCTCGATGCGAATGCCCACGTTGCGCGAGCCGCGGATCGCTCCTGGCTTGGACACGCTCACACGCACCCAGTTCACGCCGTGCTCACGCAGGATCAACTGAGCGATTTCCTCGGCCATCGTTTCGATGAGTTGATAGCCGGCGGGTTCGACCAGGCCGATCACCGCCTTGGCAACCGCCTTGTAGTTGACAGAATCCGCGACGTCATCGGTGGCCGCTGCTTTGGCGGCATCCACCGGCATCTCCAGATCGATGCTGACGGTTTGCTTGACCTCGCGTTCCCAGTCGTAGATCCCGATGATCGTTTCGATCTCGAGCTCTTGCAGAAAAATCGTATCCATGGACCTCCAGCCCGTAAGCATCTAGCGGCGGCGGCCGAAAACGGTCACCTAGCCGGGACGCGCAAACATAGCACGCGCCCCGACCCTCAGGGCGTCGAGACATCCATGGCGCTGAGCTCGCCGAGGGGCCAACGCGCCCGCACGCCTACGGCGAGGGGCGCCCGCTCGCCCGCCTGCAAGCGCCACCATCCAGCATGGGCGATCATCGCGCCGTTGTCCGTGCACAGGCTCGGTGGCGGAAAGGTCACGCGCGCACCGCGGGCCTCGGCCCCGGCACGCAGGCGTTCGCGAAGACGCGTATTGGCCGCCACGCCACCTGCCACGATCAGCGCCCGGCGCCCCGTCTCCTTCAAGGCCCGCAGCGACTTGCCCACCAGTACATCCACCACGGCCTCTTCGAAGTCCCGCGCCAGATCGGCCCGCCCCACCTCGTCGCCTTCCTCCACCTTGGCCGCTGCGTGCAGCACGGCCGTCTTCAGGCCGCTGAAACTGAAGTCGAGGCCCGGCCGCTTGAGCAGCGGTCGCGGGAGGTCGAAGCGCCCGCCCCTCGCCGTCGCCGCCAGGCGCGCCAGGGCGGGACCGCCGGGATAGCCCAACCCCAGCAGCTTGGCCGTCTTGTCGAAGGCCTCGCCAGCGGCGTCATCCAACGACTCCCCCAACAGGCGGTAGTCGCCGGGTGCGGCGACGTCGATCAACTGGGTGTGGCCCCCGGAGACCAGCAGGGCGACGAAGGGGAAGTCCGGCGCGTCCGCCTCCAGCAGCGCCGCCAGCAGGTGTCCCTCCATGTGGTGGACGGCGACGGCGGGCACGTCCCACCCGTAGGCCAGGCTGCGCGCGGTGGCCGCGCCCACCAGCAGGGCGCCGACCAGGCCAGGCCCCGCGGTGTACGCCACCGCATCGGGACGCTCGATGCCGGCCTGGGCCAGGGCCTCTCTAATGAGCGGGGTGAGGCGGGAGGCGTGATCGCGCGAGGCGATCTCGGGCACCACGCCCCCGTAAGCCGCGTGGGCCGCCACCTGACTGTGCAGGACCTCGCTGATGACGCCGCGCTGGCCGTCGTAGACCGCGACCCCAGTCTCATCGCAGGAGGTTTCGATACCCAGGACCTTCAAGGACACCCCACAGGCTTTGCAACGGAAGGGGGCCGTAGCCTACAATGCGCGGCTTTCCTGCGCTCGCCCAACGCGACGCAATGCCAACCCTTGACGAGAGAAACTATGCCCAGCGTTCGCGTTCGCGAGAACGAACACTTCGACGCGGCCCTCCGCCGCTTCAAACGCTCCTGTGAAAAAGCAGGCATTCTCAGCGAGTTACGTCGCCGCGAGTACTACGAAAAGCCCACCCAGGAGCGCAAGCGCAAGAAGGCTGCGGCCGTGAAGCGCCACGCCAAGCGTCTGGCTCGCGAAGCCGCTCGTCGCAAGCGTCTCTACTAAGACTCGCCCTCTTCCTGCCCGGAAACGCCCGTGTCCGAGACGCTCGCGCAGCTCAAAGACGACATGAAAGCCGCCATGCGCGCGAAGGAATCCTTCCGCCTGGGCGTGATTCGCATGGTGCTCGCGGCGGTGAAGCAGCGTGAGGTGGACGAGCGCATCGAACTCGACGAGGCGGCCACGCTCGCGATCGTCGAGAAGATGATCAAGCAGCGCAAGGACGCGGTGGAGCAGTTCACTAAGGGGGATCGCCCCGACCTCGCCGAGAAGGAAACCGCTGAGATCGCTGTGCTGGAGGGCTATCTGCCGCAGGCGATGAGCGAAGCGGACATCCAGGCCCTGGTCGAGCAGGCTGTCGGCGACACCGGTGCCAGCAGCATGAAGGACATGGGCAAGGTGATGGGCATCGTGAAGTCCAACGCCACGGGCCGCCTGGACATGGGGCTCGCCAGCAAGCTGGTCAAGGCCCGCCTCAGCGCCGGCTAGGCCAGCGCCCCTCGCCCCCCCGGCGCCTCGCGCCGTACCATCGACCTGATACACCCCTGCGTGGCCTGACCGCCATGCGCTGGTCACCCGTGGGCGCTCCGCTTGGCAAACCGTATTCCACAGTCCTTCATCGACGAGCTCCTGGCCCGCACGGACCTGGTGGAGCTGATCGGTCGCCGCGTGCCCCTGCAGCGCGCCGGCCATGAGCACAAGGGCCGCTGCCCCTTCCACGAGGAGAAGACGCCGTCGTTCTACGTGAGCCCGGTCAAGCAGTTTTACCACTGCTTCGGCTGCTCGGCCCACGGCACGGCGATCGACTTCCTCATGCAGCACGATCACATGGGCTTCCTCGACGCCATCGAGGAACTCGCCGCCGCCGCCGGCCTCGAGGTGCCCCGCGACGCGGGCCGCCACGACGACGGCCCCTCCCAGGCGCTCTACGACCTCATGGCCGAGTGCATGAATTGGTACCGCCAACGCCTCGCCGGCAGCGAGGACGCGAAGCACTACCTCGACGGGCGTGGCGTCGACGACGACACCGCCGAGCACTACCTGCTGGGCTACGCCCCCGAGGGCTGGGACGGCCTATTGCGACAGTTCGGTACGGACGAGGCCCGCCGGGGCATGCTCCTCGACGGCGGCCTGATCATCACTCGCGACGGCGAGAACGGCGGCCAGACCCGCCGCTACGACCGCTTCCGCGATCGCCTCATGTTCCCCATCCGCGATGCCCGCGGGCGGGTCATCGGCTTCGGTGGACGCGTCCTGCAGAAGGATCGCAAGGACGCCAAGTACCTGAATTCGCCGGAAACTCAGCTCTTTCACAAGGGCCGCGAGCTGTACGGCATGTACGAGATGCGTCGCGCCCTGCGCAGCATCCCGCGGATCCTCGTGGTGGAGGGCTACATGGACGTGATCGCCCTGCATCAGCACGGCGTCGCCTGGGCCGTGGCCACCCTCGGCACCTCCACCACCGCCGACCACCTCACCCGCCTGTTCCGGGTCAGCGACGAGGTGGTGTTCTGCTTCGACGGCGACCGCGCCGGCCGCCAGGCCGCCTGGCGCGCGCTCAACAACGCCCTCAGCGAGGTGCGCGAGGGCCGGCAGCTCCGGTTCCTGTTCCTGCCCGATGGGGAAGATCCCGATTCGCTCATCCGCCAGGAGGGCCAGGTGGCCTTCGAAACACGCGTCGAGCAGGAGGCGCAGCCGCTGTCCCAGTTCCTGATCGCGCACCTGGCGGAGGGCCTGGACCTCGCCAGCGTCGACGGCCGCGCGCGCCTCGCCGAACTCGCCCGCCCACTCATCGCCCGGGTGCCCGAGGGCGTCTACCGCGACCTCCTGCAGCAGGCGATCGCCGAGCAGGTGGGGCTGGCCCCGGAACGCCTCGCCTCGCACCTGCCGACGGCCTCCTCCACCCAAGGGGGCACGCCAGAATCGCCGCGTCGCCCGCCGCCCCAGCGACGCCGTCAGCAGCCCCAACGGGACACGCTCGTGCGCCGCGCCCTACGCCTGGTGCTCAACTATCCGTCGATCGCTGCCGATGCAGGAGATACGAGCGCGTTAGCAACG